>NZ_QUEV01000004.1:0-267871 GCF_003478225.1 Clostridium sp. AM54-37XD | reverse complement strand
CTTGAAGACTACGAGGTTGATAGGTCTGAGGTGTAAGTGCGGTAACGCATTCAGCTGACAGATACTAATAGGTCGAAGACTTATCCTGAGAGGTTCGAAAGATAAGCGGGAAAGAGATTGGAGAGAATGAAGTCGCAAGACTTTCTGTATGAAATTCTGAAGGTACATGAAATAGTTTAAAAAAAGAAAGCGTCAAAAAACGCTTTCTTTTTTTGTGTATAAATATTAATTTAAAATATGAAATAATCATTCTGTACCTCATAAAAGATTGTAAAATATAAAAATTAAAAAGCAACGGCATGTTATTCTTAGATAGCCGGATATTGAAGGCTGTTATGGTATTTAAAAACTAATATAATGGTAAAAGATTATGTATTTTTATTGCAATTACATACATAAATCTATAAAATAGATATGGTGAATCATACATAAACAGTGCGAAAAAGGGTATATATCTGATATATTATATCAGATAAACAAGAACAATAATTACAGATGTATTGTAATAGAAAGGAAATATAATAGCAGGCAGCTATTGAAAAAGGTATGGGAATAAAAGAAGAAACAATAAAAATGAAAGCGGCAGCACCTTATCTGGCAGCTTCTTCGGTAGAACAGAGAAATAAAGCACTTCTACTGGTTGCAGAGAATTTAAGGGCAAATGCGGCAAAGATTTTTGAAGAGAATAAACGAGATCTGGCAGCGGCAGAAGAAGATCATATTGCACAGGCAGTAATGAAACGCTTGAAGTTTGATGAGGGAAAACTAAGAGATGTTATAAAAGGAATTGAGCAGTTAGTTGCTCTGCCTGATCCATTAGGAAAGGTGACATTAAAACGCCAGTTGGATGAGGGATTAGTTCTGAATCGTGTCACCTGTCCGATTGGTGTTATCGGAGTTATTTTTGAAGCAAGACCGGATGCACTTGTTCAGATATCATCTCTTTGTATTAAGAGTGGAAATTGTGCGATACTAAAGGGTGGTAGGGAGACAACATATACCAATCGTATCCTGTTTCAGATTATACATAACAGTATAATAGATGCAGGATTGCCGGCAGATTGTATGCTTCAGGCAGAGCAGCACAGTGAGATTGATGAACTTCTGTCGTGCCATGAGACGGTTGACCTTCTGATA
This sequence comes from Clostridium sp. AM54-37XD, assembly GCF_003478225.1. Lineage (NCBI taxonomy): Bacteria > Bacillati > Bacillota > Clostridia > Eubacteriales > Clostridiaceae > Clostridium > Clostridium sp. AM54-37XD. The sequence goes on along the minus strand of NZ_QUEV01000004.1, from coordinate 266,734 downwards.
CCGAGAGGATCGAACAGTTTTGTTCAGTATATTATGAATCATACAAAGATTCCTGTTATGGGACATGCAGATGGAATCTGTCATATTTATGTAGATAGAGATTATGATCCAAATAAAGCGATTCCGATTATTATCGATGCAAAGACCCAGTATACAGCAGCATGTAATGCGGTGGAAACTTTGTTGATCCATAGAGATATAGCAGAAAAATTTCTTCCGGTTCTTGCAAAAGCATTAAAGAAAAATGGAATTACGCTTCGTGGAACAAAGGAAGTAACAGATCTGATTGGCGGAGAGACAATCGGTGAACAGGAGTTCAAAGAATATCTGGATCTGATCGTTTCTGTTAAGATTGTAGATACGGTAAATGATGCGATCGCACATATCAATAAATATGGTTCCCATCATACAGACAGTATCATTACCGAAAATGCGGAAACTGCAGAATTATTTATGCAGATGGTTGATTCTGCCGGAGTTTATCAGAATTGTTCAACTAGGTTTGCGGATGGTTTCCGTTATGGTTTTGGTGCAGAGGTTGGAATCAGTACAGGAAAGATCCACGCAAGAGGTCCGGTTGGTCTGGAAGGGCTTGTTACTTATAAATACAAGCTGTTTGGATGTGGACAGATTGTAGATGATTATGCAACAGGAAAGAAAGAATTTCATTTTAAAGATTTATAATAAAAATCATTCACAAGATTATTACAGGAGTTAGAAAGATGCATAAGGAATTTCGAATGGGAAATGAAGCAATTGCGCTTGGGGCAATTGCTGCCGGGGTAAATTTGATTTCCGGATATCCGGGAACGCCATCGACAGAGGTACTTGAGACGGTTGCAAAGAACAGAACAAATGACTGTTATGTAGAATGGTCGATTAACGAGAAGGTTGCCATGGAGGTAGCAGCCGGTGCTGCTTATTCAGGCGCGAGAGTTATGGTAACAATGAAGCAGGTCGGATTAAATGTGGCATCTGATCCGTTGATGAGTCTGGAGTATGTGGGAGTAAAAGGCGGTATGGTGATTCTGGTTGCCGACGATCCGGGGCCGATCTCATCACAGACAGAACAGGATACGCGGACATTTGCAGCATTTTCAAAGGTTCCATGCTTTGATCCTACATCGGCACAGGAAGCTTATGAAATGGTACAGGAGGCCTTTGAGTACTCGGAAAAATATAAAACACCTGTATTCTTAAGACCGACAACAAGAGTGTGTCATGGATATGCAACGATTGAAGTAAAGGATGCGGCAGAATACAAAAAGAATGAATCGGAAGGATTTGTGAAAGATTCCAAACGGTGGGTTATTTTCCCGAAGCTGTCCTTTCAGGCACATCGAAATATTGAAAAGCGAAATGTCGAGCTGGGGGATGTCTTTTCTGAATATGACAGAAATGTTGTGAGCAGGAAGACAGAGACAAGATTTGGTATTGCAACCGGTGGAATCAATTATACATATACAATGGAAGCCCTGGGAACCGATGCAGAAAAAATAGCGATATTTAAAGTAGCGACCCCATTTCCGTTCCCGGAACGAAAAGCAGTTGAATATCTGGAACAGTTAGATGCGGTTTTATGTGTGGAAGAATTAGATCCGGTGATTGAACGTGCGCTTACCTATATAGCGGGCAAATATCACCTTCCGGTAAAGATATATGGTAAACTGACCGGTCATGTAGCTGCCTCAGGTGAGAACACGATCGACAGTGTAAAGGACAGTATCACACAGTTCTTATTGGATCAGGGTATTGCAGCAGACCGGTACAAGGCGCTTACCGCAGGTGAAAAGAACAATCAGTCGGAAGAGTTGGCAGAGATGCCGGAGCTTCCGGTACGTCCACCTGTATTATGTGCAGGTTGTCCTCATCGTGCTTCCTTTTATGATGTAAAATGCGCTATGAAGGGAAAGAAGACAATCTTTTGTGGAGATATCGGATGTTATACACTTGGAAATGCCATGCCGCTTGATATGGTTGACACTTGTCTGTGTATGGGCGCAGGGCTTGGAATTGCGCAGGGTGTTTATCATATAGAACCGGATACGACGTGTTTTGCATTTGTTGGAGATTCTACATTCTTCGCATCAGCAATTCCTGGTGTCGTAAATGCGGTTTATAATCAGGCAGATATGACATTGATCGTTCTTGATAATTCCACGACGGCTATGACAGGACACCAGCCACATCCTGGAACCGGACATACGATGATGGGAGATATTGTAAATAAGATTGATATTGTTGGTATCTTAAAGGGAATTGGTCTTAAGACAGTAGAGACGATCAATCCATTTGAGCATGAAGCAGCGGTACAGACAGTTGCACGTGTTGCAGCAGAACCGGGTGTGAAGGCAATTATTTTCAAATCTCCATGTATAGCCATTACGAAGTCGTCCAGATGTATGCATATAGATACAGATGCATGTATAGGTTGCCAGAAATGTATCAGAGAGATCGGTTGTCCGGCACTTTACACATTTGAAGGCAAGGTTTGTATCGATGAAAGTCTCTGTACAGGATGTACTTTGTGCAGCCAACTCTGCCCGGTACATGCAATCGGGGACGGACAAGAAGAAAGGGGGCAGGCATAATGAATAAGAATATTATTCTGTGTGGTGTCGGTGGACAGGGAACAGTGCTTGCATCCAAGCTGATCGCAGCCGCAGCTATGGAGAAAGGAATCCCGGTTATGAGTGCGGAAACGATCGGTATGGCACAGCGCGGAGGAAGCGTATTCAGCCATGTAAGAATGGGTGAAAATCTGTATTCACCAATGATAGCAAAAGGAACAGCAGATATGATCCTGGGATTTGAACCGGGAGAAACGGTGCGGATGCTTCCTTATCTGAAAAAAAACGGAGCAGTAGTCGTCAGCAATCGTGCGGTTATGCCGGTTACAGCATCGCTGGCGAAGACCGGTTATAACGGAGCATCTATGATTGATTATTTGAAGACACAGGTAGATCAGGTTCTGGTGATCGATACAGATCAGGCATGTGAAACTCTTGGGTCTGCAAAGGTGTTAAATGTCCTGATGCTTGGAGCCGCAATCTCGACCGGTATGCTTGGACTTGAAAAAGAAGATATCAAACAGGCTTTGATAAAAAGATTGCCGGAAAAATTACATGAGCTGAATTTCAGAGCACTTGATTATATACAATAAAAATATTTTATAAAATAGAAAGTTTGGAGGATAAATAATGGAGATTTCAGAGTTACAGATCAGTCAGGTCAATAAACAGATCGAAGCATTGATTAAGGCTGAAAGTTTTTATGGAAAGAAGCTGGAGGAAGCAGGAATTACAAGAATTTCGACACCGGAGGATTTTAAGAAGCTTCCATTTTCAGAAAAAAAAGACCTGAGAGATGCATATCCACTTGGTTTAATGACAGCGCCGGAAAGTGAGATCGTTCGTATCCATTCATCATCAGGAACAACAGGACTTCCGGTTATTATTCCATACACAGCAAAGGATGTAGATGACTGGGCGATTATGTTCAAGCGTTGTTATGAGCTTGCAGGTATCACGAATATGGATCGTATTCAGATCACACCGGGATATGGACTCTGGACGGCAGGAATCGGCTTCCAGAACGGAGCAGAGAAGTTAGGTGCTATGGTCATACCTATGGGACCAGGAAATACGGATAAACAGCTTCAGATGATGCAGGACATGAAATCTACTGTCCTTTGTTCGACGTCTTCCTATGCACTTCTTCTTGCAGAGGAGATCGAGAAACGTGGTATCAAAGATAAGATTTGCCTGAAGAAGGGTGTGATCGGTTCTGAACGCTGGGGCGAAAAGATGAGAAAACGTATCTCAGAGGAACTGGGAATTGAATTATATGACATCTATGGTTTGACAGAGATTTATGGACCGGGTATCGGAATCAGCTGTAAATATGACAACGGTATGCATTACTGGGATGATTATGTCTATATCGAGATTCTTGATCCTGTAACCTTAGAGCCGGTTTCGGATGGCGAAATGGGTGAGATTGTTATAACAACGCTTGTAAAAGAGGGTGCACCTCTGATTCGTTATCGTACACATGATCTTTCAAGAATTATTCCGGGAGATTGCCCATGTGGATGCAAGCATCCAAGGTTAGGTGTGATTATGGGAAGAACGGATGATATGATGAAAATTAAGGGTGTAAATGTATTTCCAAGCCAGATTGAAGAAGTATTGAAGGAATTCCCTGAATTATCAAGTGAATATCAGATTCGTATTTCCCATCTGGATGGAAAAGACACAATGAGAATCTATGTAGAGACGGATGGAAGCGTAGATTTCGTAGAGTTATCTAAGCGTATTGCAGAGAGAGTAAAGAGTCGGATCGGATTTACCCCACTTGTTAAGGTTGTAGAGATTGGGGTGCTTCCAAGAAGTGAGAAGAAGACAAAACGTGTAATTGACGAGAGATATGAATAAAGTAGAAAGCCGGATATGACATTTCATACCCGGCTTTGTTTCTGTCAGTAAATTAGGAATTACAGATCAAATTTTGTTTTTACAAAATCTTCAATGATATCGGCGGTCTTTTTGAAGCCCAGGACGGTTGAATTGATCGTCATATCATAGTTCTTACTGTTGCCCCATTCCATATCAGTGTGATCCTTGTAATATGTTTTTCTGTTACGGTCATGACGTTTGATCGTAGCTTCAGCATCACGTTGGGATAACTGCTTGGTTTCCATAGTACGCTGTAACTTCGCTTCGGCATCAGCGACAATAAAGAATGAAGCTACACAATCCATATCCTTTAATACATAGTCGGCACATCTGCCAACAATTACAAAGGATTCTCCGGATGCTGCCTTTTCTTTTATAAAATCGAACTGAAGACCGGCAAGAATCTCTTCCGGAGAATTGCTGTATCCCTGAACGGTACGAGAGAACAGATATTTTCTAGGTGACTCATCATAGTCTTTAATATTATCTGTATCAAAATTATTCTGTTTTGCAACTTCTTCAATTAGATTACGATTGTAATATGGGACATTAAAACGTTTTGCAATGTCCTGTGCAATTACATGTCCGCCACTTCCATATTCACGACCGATCGTGATAATAACCTGTTTGTCCATATTTTATAACCTCCCTAAAAATATGTAAGTTTCTTAGAAGACGCTGTTATATCGAATAAATACACCGAGTGTACAAATGATCATAACAAGAATAGTAGCAGGAGCCATCTTCTTACAATATTCGCCCCATCCGACCGGATGACCTGCTTTAGCAGCTACTGAAGTACCAACAACATTTGCGGAAGCACCGATAGGTGTTGCATTTCCACCAATATCTGTACCAATGGCTAATGAATAGGCAAGGACGGCAAGAACCCCACCATTACCTGCTGCAAGTTCTTTGATAACAGGAACCATAGTAGCAGCAAATGGAACATTATCGATAAAGGCACTGCAGATAGCTGAGAGCCAGATGATAATAGCAACCATGATATACATATTTCCACCGCTGACGTTTTTGATGAATTTTGCAATGACTTCCAGAATACCGGTCTGCTCCAAACCACCAACGACAACAAATAAACCAATAAAGAATAAGAGTGTCTTGTAATCAATCTTCTTTAAAAGTTCCAGTACATGTCTGCCGGAACAGATCAGTGTGATTATAGCTATTATAACACCGATCGCAGCAACTGTCAGCCCTGTCTGTGTCTGTGTAAGAAGCAGAACAACAGAAAGCAGGAAAATAACACAGCTGAAGATAAATCCGGATTTGTCTGTAATTGCTTCTGAAGGACTTGGTATTGTTGAGGTATCAACCCCACCTTCATTTTGCTTTAATTCCTTACGAAAAGCAAGATAAAAATAGACAATCATAATAACCAGTGAAATAAGAACAAACACACCGGTATTTGTCAGGAAATCAAAGAATGAAAATCCCAGTGAGGTACCGATGATGATGTTTGGTGGATCACCACAGACGGTAGCAGTTCCACCGAGGTTGGAGCAGAAGACTTCTGCCAAGATCATTGGAACCGGATTGAATTTTAATAATTGTGAGAGCTCTACTGTTACAGCTGCAAGGAACAGAATAACCGTGATACTTGCAATGAACATAGAAAGAAATGCTGACAGGATCATAAAGGTGATCAGAATTGGAACAATTCTGTATCGTACAAGCTTTGCAATCAGCATGCAGAGCCATGTAAAGAAACCTGCACGTTTCATACCTTCAACCATGACCATCATACCGGCAATAAAAATAATGGTCGCCCAGCTGATACCGCTGGAATCTTCAGATGCTTGTCCAACTGTATGCCAGAAGCTGGTTGTAAAAATGCTTTTAACGTTTAACACTTCCATGATAGCCTGTCCACTGTGCAGACAGATACCAAGGACAAAGATGATGGTGAGTAATCCACAGCCCAGCGTTATAAGATAATGTTCGATCTTATCAAGAACGATCAGCACAAACATAGCCAGGAAGATGGTTACTGCTAAGATGGATGCTAACATGTTTCCTCCTTCTTGAGAGATACCTGAAAATCATAATGGTAGTATCTCTTCTTATTTATAATATTTTTTTTCCGTTTATCATTATAGGAAGATTGCACAAAAAGTCAATATTTTTCGGTAAAGGTTCGGTAAAGGACGATGAAAATTGATAAAAAACAAGTAAATATGACTAAAAATAGAGTGAGTAAATAAAAAATAGTCATTATATTTGGTACAAATGTTACAATTTTCAACCGTATTGTGGATAGGAACAAAATTAATAAGAAGAAACTGTTGCATTTCCGTTCAGACTGGGGCATTATAGAGAAAGAATATTAAAGGAGAATGAGTAATTATGTATAAAATTATTTGTAAAGATGGCAGAGCAAAAAGAGCTACCTTTACGACTGTTCATGGTACAGTGGAAACTCCTGTATTCATGAATGTGGGAACTGCTGCTGCAATCAAAGGCGCAGTTGCTACGACAGATCTGAAAGAAATCGGCTGTCAGATTGAATTATCAAACACCTATCATTTACATGTAAGACCGGGTGATGAGGTTGTGAAGAAAATGGGCGGTTTACATAAGTTTATGTATTGGGATCGTCCAATTCTTACGGATTCTGGCGGATTTCAGGTGTTCTCGCTTGCAGGACTTCGAAAGATTAAAGAAGAAGGCGTTACATTTAACTCGCATGTAGATGGACGCAAGATATTCATGGGACCGGAGGAAAGTATGCAGATCCAGTCTAATCTTGCATCTACGATCGCAATGGCGTTTGACGAGTGTGCACCGGCAAAGGCGGAACGTTCTTATGTGGAGAATTCGGTTGCCAGAACCTATCGTTGGCTGGAGCGCTGTAAGGCAGAGATGACACGTTTAAACAGCCTGCCGGATACGATCAATAAGGAACAGATGCTATTCGGAATCAATCAGGGCGCAGTATATGAGGATATTCGTATTGACCATGCAAAAAGAATTGCGGAGCTGGATCTGCGGGGTATGCTATTGGTGGATTGGCTGTTGGAGAGACAGCGGAGGAAATGTATCATATTCTGGATGTAACCGTGCCATATCTTCCTGAGAATAAGCCGGTTTATCTGATGGGTGTCGGAACGCCGATCAATATACTCGAAGCAGTTGACCGTGGTGTGGATTTCTTTGACTGTGTATATCCATCCAGAAACGGACGACATGCACATGTATACACAAAACATGGAAAACTGAATCTGAAGAATGCCAAATATGAGACAGATGACAGACCGATTGAAGAAGGCTGCGGATGTCCGGCATGTCAGCATTACAGCAGAGGTTATATCAGACATCTGTTAAAGGCAAATGAAATGCTTGGTATGAGATTTTGCGTCTTGCATAATTTGTATTTTTATAATAATATGATGAAAGAGATTAGACAGGCTATCGAAGAAGGCTCATATGCATCGTATAAAAAGTCTATGATAGAGAGTTTAACATCAAATGAAGTTTAGAAGGAGAATATTATGAACACATTAGGAATGGTTTTAAGCAGTAGTACAGCATCGGGTTCAGGTTCAGGCAGCACAATGTTTATCGTTGTATATATCCTGATCTTTGCTGCAATTATCTACTTCATGATGATCCGTCCACAGAAGAAGCAGAAGGCTAAGACAGAGGAAATGCATAACCAGATGGAACCGGGTGACAATATTATGACAACTAGTGGTTTCTATGGCACAATCCTTGATATTGTAGATGACACAACTATCATTGTTGAGTTTGGTAATAACAAGAACTGTCGTATTCCAATGCATAAGAATGCAGTTGCTGAGCTTGAAAAGAAGAATGCAGCAGTAGTGGAAGAAGATAAGGAAAAGAAATAAAGAATATCTTTTTAAATAAGAAGATGTCAGAACAGAAAAATCTCCATGTTCAGTAGAAAATCTGAATATGGAGATTTTTTTCTGTTCTTCAAAAAAGATGCGCTTTTATATTGTCCAGAATTCCTGTGGTGATCCGCATACCGCCGCGACCGGTTCCGAGAGAGATGTCCGGTTTGATCACACCGTGGAAATCCGTACCGCCGGAGACAAACAAGTCATGTCTGTCTGCGATCGCCCGGAGCTTTCCACTCTCATAGGAATTATTAGAAGAATGATAGGCTTCTAAGCCCTTTAATCCAAGTGGTTTCAGATAGTCCAGTAATTCCTCAATCTGGTTATAACCAAGCTTATAGAGTAATGGATGTGCGAGAACTGCACATTTGCCATATTGGTTGATAATCGAGAGAGCACGTTCACATGTGACCTCCGGTTTCGGAAGATAGTATCTGCATTTTTCGCCAAGGTATTTTTTAAATGCCTGATCCTTGTTCTTGACAATGCCGTCCTCAATCAGAACTCTTGCAAAATGCGCACGGGTAATGACTGTATCCGGATTTCCCTCTTGAAGTTTTTCGATGGTCATATCGATGCCGTCACGTTGAAACAGCTTGCACATTTCCACATTTCGGTTAAAACGTGCATCTTTTAAAGCGTTCAATTCAGCAAGAAGTCCGGGATTGGTATAGTCCATATAGAAGCCCAGAATATGGATCTCGCGTGAACCATAGTTGCATGAAAGTTCGATACTGGGAATCAATTCCATAGGAAGAGGATCCTGTGTATCCGGGGCCGGCTGATGATTTTTCATGAACCGGATTGCTTCCGGGACTCCATCAACCGTATCGTGGTCGGTGATCGCCAGAGCGGCAAGTCCCTTATCAAGAGCCATCTGGCACACTTCAGATGGAGTAAAAGAACCATCCGAAGCAGTTGTATGGACATGTAGATCTATAAAACGCATATGTATTCCTCTTTTCTTTATACAATGTAGGATTGGTTTACCGAAATCTAAAAAGATAAAAGCAAACCAAAATAATTATAATATGAATCTAAAAACATGGCAAATTTTTAGACAAACTTATTGATATTTTTTATTAATTGGTATAGACTTAATTGACGGTTTATGAGAAAATATGTCTGATGGTTACGAAAAAAGAATAGATATTCATAACCGCTTTAAGCAGATTTTCATATTTCGAAAGGAGATTCACAATGATTTATTCACAGGAAGTTGAAAACATGTGCCCAGTTGGACAGGGCGTACATCATGGATGTGCTCCAATTCCAGAAGAAGCAAAATGGGTACAGGCAAAAGAAGTAAAGGATATTTCAGGCTTTACACATGGTATTGGCTGGTGTGCACCACAGCAGGGTGCCTGCAAGCTGACATTAAATGTTAAGGAAGGAATTATTCAGGAAGCATTAGTTGAGACAGTTGGATGTTCAGGTATGACTCATTCAGCAGCTATGGCAGCAGAGATCCTTCCGGGACTTACAGTTATGGAAGCTCTTAACACAGACCTTGTTTGTGATGCTATCAACACAGCTATGAGAGAGTTATTCTTACAGATCGTATATGGTCGTTCACAGAGTGCATTCTCAGAGGATGGACTTGCTATCGGTGCTGGTCTTGAAGATCTTGGTAAGGGACTTCGTTCACAGGTTGGTACTATGTACGGTACATTAAAGAAGGGTCCTAGATATCTTGAGATGGCTGAAGGATATGTAAATGCTATCGCTCTTGATGAAGAGGGTATGATCATTGGATATAAATTCGTTAACCTTGGTAAGATGACTGATTTCATTAAGAAGGGTGATGACCCTAACACAGCTTATGAGAAGTCATGTGGACAGTATGGACGTGTTGCAGATGCAGTTAAACTCATCGACCCACGTACAGACAAAGAGATTGAGAAATAATAGAAGGAGGTAACGATATAATGGCATTATTTGAATCATATGAAAGAAGAATCAAACAGATCAATGAAGTATTAAACAGCTACGGTATCTCCTCAATCGAAGAGGCAGAGAAGATCACAAAGGATGCTGGTTTAGACGTATACAATCAGGTAAAGAGCATTCAGCCTATTTGTTTTGAGAATGCATGCTGGGCATACACAGTAGGTGCAGCAATCGCAATCAAGAAGAACTGCAGAAAGGCTTCAGAAGCTGCAGCAGCAATCGGTGAAGGCCTCAGTCATTCTGTATCCCAGGTTCAGTTGCTGATACACGTAAGGTTGGTCTTGGACATGGTAACCTTGGTAAGATGTTACTGGAAGAAGAGACAAAGTGCTTCTGTTTCTTAGCAGGACATGAGTCATTCGCAGCAGCAGAAGGTGCGATCGGTATCGCAGAGAAAGCTAACAAAGTTCGTAAAGAGCCACTTCGTGTTATCTTAAACGGTCTTGGTAAGGACGCTGCTCAGATTATTTCAAGAATTAACGGTTTCACATTTGTTGAGACTGAGTATGATCCATATACAAACACAGTTAAAGAAGTATTCAGAAAGTCTTACTCAGAAGGACTTCGTGCAAAGGTTAACTGCTATGGTGCGAACTCTGTACCAGAAGGTGTTGCTATCATGCACAAAGAGGGTGTTGATGTATCTATCACCGGTAACTCAACAAACCCAACTCGTTTCCAGCATCCGGTAGCTGGTACTTACAAGAAGGAATGTAACGAGTTAGGAAAGAAGTACTTCTCAGTTGCTTCAGGTGGTGGTACAGGTCGTACACTTCACCCAGATAACATGGCAGCAGGTCCTGCTTCCTACGGTATGACAGATACACTTGGACGTATGCACAGTGACGCTCAGTTCGCTGGTTCATCATCCGTACCTGCTCATGTAGAAATGATGGGTCTGATCGGTGCTGGTAACAACCCTATGGTTGGTATGACAGTTGCTGTAGCCGTTTCTGTAGAGGAAGCAGCAAAGGCTGGTAAGTTCTAAAAAAACTAGGAAATAAGCCGAATAAAGAAACGTGAAAATACCTGAAAAAGTGAGTGTAACTAACAAACAACTAACAGGTAACTAACACTCGTAACTAACAAAAAACGGGGCAGCAATTATAATGATTGTTGCCCCATATTTTTGTGTAACAGTCTTTAATACCCCCCCTGCTATGCAGGAGGACAACAGTTGCTTTAGCTTACAGTAAAAAACCTCCAATGCTATAATTACTTAGGTTCGCCAACCAAGTAAAGCAAAGGAGGTAGTCCACAATGGACATGAATAGTTTATCACATACGAGGTTGGAATGTAAGTATCATATAGTGTTCGCACCAAAATTTAGAAGGAAAGTAGCATATGGGCAGTTGAAGCAGGATATTGTAAATATTCTTAGCACATTGTGCAAGTGAAATGATGTTGCGGCTGGCGAACCATTCGAAGGGTCTTTAGACCTAGTGCCGGTAACAAGCCCTTATAGGGCTAGAACAAACCACCGGCTAAGCCGGTGGTTATGATTTTCTTTTATAAGAGAAAAATTTTTGACAGCACGTAACGTGCAGATTTAGGCTGAAGGAGGATGTATATGGAACTAATGATTTTATGCAATTATGTATTTCTATTACAGCATTTACGATGGCGCAGTTGATAAGGAAAAAGTAAAAGAAGAAGTTGTTTTAACATTGAACAGCATGGGACAAGAGTTGAAATAGGGGAGAATCATATCGTGAAGGAAAATATAGAAATTCGTTTAGAAGAAAAAAGTGAATATCGTCAAGTGGAAAAACTGGTAAGGGATAGCTTTTGGAATGTATATCGTCCCGGATGTCTGGAGCATTATGTTTTGAAGGAAATATTGATTTTTATGGTAAGAGTGGTTTCAGACAGGCAAGCGAGTATGGTATCCGTTATCATGGATTGTCCAAGGGGGAAGATGCATCATTCTTCTTGTGCAAAGAATTGATACCAGGGTTTCTGGATGGGATTACAGGGGAATATGCAACACCGGAGAGCTATCTGGTTGACGAGCATGAAGTGGAAGAGTTTGATAGGCAGTTAATGATGTCCTTTTCTATTTTTAAATAATAGCTGTTGACAAGTAACCGATAGGTAACCATAATAAAATAACCAAAAGGTAACCGATTGATGAGGCTGATTTAGGAGACAAGTATGGAGATTAAAGAAAAGAACACAAAGGACAAAATACTGGAAGAAGCGTTGAAGTTATTTGCACAGAGCGGATATATGGGAACATCCATGAATGATATTGCTTCAAAACTTGGAGTAACCAAGGCTGCATTGTATAAGCATTATAAAAGCAAGCAGGAGATATTGGACAGTATTATTGACAAAATGAATGAACTGGATATGGAGAGAGTAAAGCGGTATGAAATGCCGGAGGGCAATCTGGAAAAGGTTACAGCTGAGTACAAAGAAACAGCATATAATAAAATTAAGCAGTTTACAAAGGTGCAGTTTCTTCACTGGACAGAAGAAGAATTCTCATCCTGTTTCCGTAAGATGCTGACATTGGAACAGTACAGGGAGCCGCAGATGGCACAGTTATATCAGAATTATCTTGCAGGTGGACCATTAACTTATATAGAAGCTTTGTTCTCGAATATGCTGGGGGATGCAAGAAAAGCCAGACAGACAGCACTTGATTTTTATGGACCTATTTTTTTGCTTTACAGCATATATGATGGAGTAGATGACAAGAGTCGGGTGATAAGGCTTCTGGAAGATCACATGGATCATTTTCTACAGGAAATGCAGAAAAATACATCAAACTAAAATGTCCGGTGGCGTGATGCTGAAGGTTGCAGTTATGGAGATTTCGAGAATTATACAGATATTTTCGACAACAGGAGGCCGAAAATGAAAGATAATATTTTCCCAAGAACATTCGATAAACAGATCGTTTATCTGAAAAATGTTATAAATACCCCTGATATAGAGGTAGGGGATTATACAATGTACAACGATTTTGTACATGATCCGATTGATTTTGAAAAAAATAATGTTTTGTATCATTATCCTGTTAATAAGGATAAGCTAAAAATTGGAAATGATGTGTGGATTGGATATGAAGCAGTTATTTTGTCTGGTGTAACAATCGGTGATGGCGCAATTATAGGCACTCGTGCAGTGGTAACAAAAGATGTGCCTTCATATACGATAGTTGGAGGAGTACCGGCAAAGCCAATCCGTAAACGATTTGATGAAGAAACGATTCAGAAACTTGAAGAAATCAGATGGTGGGACTGGGAAGAAGAACGAATTAAAAAGAATATTCAGGCAATACAGTCTGGCGATATAAGTATGTTAGAGCGTATGAATTAGAAATAAAAACATGACTTTAATAAAGAATATATACCATTTTAATTACAAAAGAGGTGAATGCAGGCATGAGTACATTTGAACATGATCTTACAAAAGGAAATATCTGGAAGCAGCTTGTATGGTTTGCTGTGCCGTTTTTTATCAGTAATTTGATCCAGTCCTTATACAGTCTGATAGATCTGATCATTTTAGGACATTTTGGCGGAACAAATTCCATATCGGCAGCGAATATCGGAGGACAGGTGCTTGTGATCCTGACAAATCTTGCCGCGGGACTGTCAGGCGGAGGAACTGTGATGCTTGGAAATTATCTGGGATCAAAGCGTAAGGATAAGATCAATGGAGCAATCAGTACATTACTCATAACATTGACAGTTATGGCAGCAGTATTTATGGTACTGTTATTTATATTAAAACAGCCGTTACTTCGATTACTTGATACACCTGAAGAGGCATTTTCACAGGCAGAACAGTATTTGTTTATTTGCACTTTGGGCTTATTATTTATTTATGGTTATAATGCATTAAGTGCAATTATGCGTGGACTTGGTGACAGCCGGACACCGATGATCTTTGTTATGATTGCATGTGTGATCAACATTATTCTGGATCTGGTGCTGGTTGCCGGATTGCATTTAGGAGCCGGTGGTGCTGCTGTTGCAACTGTATTTGCACAGGGCTGTTCGATGTTATTTTGTATAATATATTTAAAACATCATGATTTTATGTTTGATTTCAAACCATCTTCTTTCCATTTTATAAAAGAGGAATTCCACACTCTGCTTCGTACCGGATTGCCGCTTAGTATTCAAATGGTTGGTACAAATTTTTCGTTTTTGATCTTGACGACATTTATTAACAGGGCGGGTGGTGTAGCTGCATCGGCTGCAGCAGGAATAGTAAATAATTTTAATGGATTTGCTATTCTTCCGGAAGCAGCGATCAGCTCGGCTGCATCAGCTATGATCGCACAGAATATGGGAAAGAAAGATGTGAAACGATCATCAAAGACTATGCACTGTTGTCTGGTTCTCTGTATTGGTGTGTCTTTGGTCGTGTTTACGTTGATGCACATATTCCCGGAGCAGATATTTCATCTGTTTGGCGTAAAAGAAGATGTCCTGGCCTATGGTCTGCCATATATCTTTGCTTTTTCGTTTGAATATGTGGGACTTCCATTTATCATGTCGTTTAATACGGTTTCAACCGCAACTGGAAATGGATGGATTACGCTGGTTACTAATATGATATCTGCATTTATCGTTCGTATTCCGTTAGCATACGTTCTGGCGTTTCTTTGTGAACTTGGTGTAAGAGGAATTGCGATAGCGATACCAATCGCGACAGCCGTTGGAGCTATAATATCATTTTTATTTTACAAAGCCGGAATTTGGAAAAAGCACATTCTGTTATAAAAGGATTTATTTGCCATATCTGAAAAATTGAGTATAATATTTCTATCCGGGCAGTACCGATATAGAATGTACCTATCCCCGGCATAGAACGAAGGTTGTAGTATGTCAGTTTGAATATGGAGCGGAAAATGGCATTTTCAGAAAATACAAAAACAGAAATTCAGATACGAAAATTTAAGGCAAAGACAATACTGCTGTTTTTTATTGTGATCACGATAACAGTAGGGGTGGTTTCATTTATAATAACAAGAAAATCTTCAAACGAGATGCAGAATAAGGTTGTTAACCTGGTTGCACAAGGAAATAGGCAGCAGATTAATAATGAAAAAAGCATTGGAAAAAATGCAGTTGATGTAATTGCAGATGTCACAATGGGGGTATGATAATTACCAGTTGATCGGAGATGAAAATCTGGTCGTGCAGGGAAAATGTGAGAATAACTGGAGAGTCCTTTTATAAATAAGTGTCAGATGATTCTTATCTTGTATCTCATCCTGCAAAATGATAGAATAGACAACTGAAAACGATAACCTGCTGATTAGCAGAGAAAACATGGAGGATAAATCATGGCATCATGGAGAGATAATATTCGTCAGGTTGAGCCATATGTACCTGGTGAGCAGCCAAAGAATACAAATGTGATCAAATTAAATACAAATGAGAATCCGTATGGACCGTCTCCAAGAGTAAAAGCGGTTCAGGATAATGAGGATCTGTTACGGTTATATCCGGATCCGACAGCAGGCGCACTGGTGGATGCACTGGCGGAGTATCATGGTGTGGATGCATCACAGGTATTTGTAGGTGTAGGTTCCGATGATGTACTTGCAATGTCATTTTTGACCTTCTTTAATTCGGATAAACCGATTCTGTTTCCGGATATCACATATTCTTTTTATGATGTATGGGCAGAACTGTTCCGGATTCCATATAAGCAGATGCCACTTGATGAGAACTTCCGTCTGAAGATAGATGATTATAAGGGCGAAAACGGTGGAATCGTATTCCCGAATCCAAACGCACCGACCGGTATCTACGAATCGTTGGATCATGTAGAGGAGATCATAAAGAACAATCCGGACGTGATCGTGATCGTAGATGAGGCATATATTGATTTTGGAGGAGAAACAGCACTTCCGCTGATCGACAAATACGACAATCTTGTGGTAGTCAGAACCTTTTCAAAATCACGTTCCATGGCGGGACTTCGAATCGGTTATGCGATCAGCAACCCTGAACTGATCAAAGCCTTAAATGATGTGAAATACTCCTATAATTCATATACGATGAACCGCCCGTCTCTGGTGCTCGGTGTAGAATCCATTCATGATGATGCATATTTCAGGGAGAAGGTTGGACAGATAATTGCAACCAGAGAAAGATTTGTGAAAGAGATCGCAGAGCTTGGATTTACCTGTCTGCCATCATCTGCAAACTTTGTATTTGCAACACATGAGAGTATTCCTGCAAAGGAGATCTTTGCTGCGGCAAAAGAGAATAATATCTATGTGCGTTATTTTGATAAGCCAAGGATTGACAATTATCTGAGAATCTCGATCGGAACGGATGCAGAGATGGACGCATTTGTCAGTTTTTTGACAAAATGTGTAAAAGAATATAAATAGGGATGGCTGGTTTTGCCTGTGAGCAGGCGGATAATAGTATTGTTATCCATCGATAAAAAAATATAAGAGCGGATGTGTTTTTTGCAGATTTTGATAAGAAAGATGCGAAATACACATCCGTTTTGTTTGTTCGGAAGAAAAACTGTTACAGAAACGCACAAGCTGTTACAAATAAACACACGCAAAATGTTGACGGCACATAGGAAATTCTTTATCATGATGGAAGAAATATTTCAGTAATAGAATCCGGATTTTATCATTTTTTCGAAATGTTTCAGACAAAGAAGCTGCGAAGGAGAGATAAAATGAAATTTAATGAATTTACAGAAACAGTCAGAGATGGGCTGGCGGTTTTATTTGAACCGGACAATATGGAGGTTGCGGTTACCAGAGTTGTAAAAAATAATGGGCTGATCCTTACAGGAATCAATATAAGGGACAGAAATTCCATGATAACACCAACGATATATATTGATGATTTTTACAGAGAGGATATTCAAAAGGAGGAGATACATACTGTTGTTCTGAGGATAAAGAATATCTTTGCGGAACGATGTACCAAAGTATCATCCGACAATGAAATTCAGAACTATATGGATTTTAACTGGGTGAAGAACCGGCTGATCTATACGGTTGTGAATCAAAGTATGAATGAAGAATATCTGGAGCATGTTCCGTATATTCCGTTTCATGATCTGGCGATCATATTTCGATGTGTCTTTCATAAAGGTGAGAATGGGATGGCATCCTCAACGGTATCAGAGGATGATCTGAAACGATGGCATACAGATACGAAGACACTTTACCAACTGGCAGAAAAGAATACTCCAAGATATTTCCCTCCAGTGATCGATCGGATCACAGCATATCTGAAGGCGAGAAACTGTCTTCCAGCATTTGTGGAAGATGAGTTTTCGGGCGAGTGCGGAGAACTGTATGTAATATCAAATGAAATGGGATTAAACGGAGCCGGAGCTATGTTGTACCGGGGAATCCTTGATATGTGTACGGAGCTTGCCGGGGACAGTATCTATATTATGCCGTCCAGTATTCATGAGTGTATGTTTGTGGAGGCTGGAAAAGTGTCGGAGCCAAAGATGCTGGCAGATATTGTGAAAGAAGCAAATGACAGTGTGCTTCACCGACAGGATATCCTTTCTTATAATGTTTATTATTACGACCGGAAAAAGCATATGCTGACGACTGTAACTGTATAAAAACAGGTGTTTCATCAGAAACACAGGCATAAAAGCACCTTGAAAACAGAAGAAAAAAAGAGAAGTTTACAACTGTGTTCTGCGTATATTAATTTGAAGCTTTTTTGATTGACAAACGAAAGAGCATGACATAGAATTATATAGTATATATTGGGTGTAAGTTTATGTGTTGAGAGGAGAACGGTGTGGCTGAGAATTACGTTTCAAGAAGGGATAAGATCGTTGCATCGGCAGTTGAATTAATCGGCGATCTGGGATTGAATGCTCTGACAACCAAGAATCTGGCTCGTAAGGAAAATATATCCGAAACTTTGATCTATAAATACTTCGGGGGTATTGATGAAGTATTGACGGAAGTGGTCGTACAGTATGCGGCATTTGATAAGAATATCCAGATGACCGTGGATCACCAGACCGGATCGAATATGGATAAGTTACGGTTTTATGCAGATACATATGCAACCTATTATGATAATTATATCGGTATGGGTGCGATTATGTTGCATTATGAGGAATTATTGCATCTGAGTGAGACACGAGAGGTTATTTCTGAATGTATTCTGAAGAGAAATGAATTTGTCTGTAAGCTGTTTGAAGACGCTATAGCAGACAGAGAGATTCGGGAGGTATTTACCCCACGGGAATTGACATTGATGTTTAACGGTATATTTACAGAGGGCCTTTTAGAACGAAGAACCAAATATTCCAAGAAAACATTTCGTGTTGAAGTAAAAGAGATGCTGAACCAGATTGAAAAGATGCTTAGATTTTAAAGTAGGAGGAAGTTTGTCATGAGAATATTAATTGCTGAGGACGATGTTGCAAATGCAAAGTTTTTATCAAAATATTTAAGTAAATTTGGAGAAGTTGTAATTACACCAGATGGAATTGCAGCTGTTGATGAATTTGTAAATCATTTGGAAAAGGGCGAAAATTTTGAACTTGTCTGTCTGGATATCATGATGCCGAAGATCGATGGATATAAGGTACTTGCATCGATTCGAAATGCAGAGAGAAAGCATGGCGTATCCAGAATGTTACGGTCAAAGGTTATTATGACAAGTGCACTGGATGAAACCAGCTTTGACAGCAATCAGGCCAGTGATGATTATGATGATTACATCTGCAAACCGATTGATATTATGAAATTCAACGAGATCCTTAAGAAGCTTGATGTTATTTAGGATGAATAAGAATGGATTTATTTGATTATATGAGAGAAAACCAGAAGGATGATGATTCTCCTCTGGCAAAACGAATGCGACCTGAGAGCCTGGATGAGGTGATCGGGCAGGAGCATATTATCGGAAAAGAGAAATTACTCTATCGTGCGATAAAGGCGGATAAGCTTAGCTCGCTGATTTTTTACGGACCGCCGGGAACCGGAAAAACGACGCTTGCCATGGTGATCGCACATACGACAAAGGCGGATTTCAAGCAGATTAATGCAACAACCTCCGGTAAGAAGGATATGGAGCAGATCATAGAAGAAGCGAAGAATATGAAGGCAATGTATGGAAAACGAACCATACTTTTTATTGATGAGATCCATCGCTTTAATAAATCACAGCAGGATTATCTGCTTCCATTTGTGGAGGATGGAACGATCATCCTGATCGGAGCAACGACAGAGAATCCTTACTTTGAAGTGAATGGGGCTTTAATTTCAAGATCTAATATTTTTGAATTAAAACCGTTGTCAAAAGAAAATATAAAAGAGATCATATTAAAGGCTGTTTATGACCAGAAGGGCATGGGAGCCTTTAATGCATGTATAGATGATGATGCCGTGGAATTCTTAAGTGATATGTCAGAAGGTGATGCCAGAAGTGCACTAAATGCAGTAGAGCTTGGAGTTCTTTCTTCCGAACCGGAAGCAGATGGGCAGATTCATATTACGCTGTCGGTGGCAGAGGAATGTATTCAGAGAAGAGCATTCCGATATGATAAGGACGGAGACAATCATTATGATATCATTTCTGCATTTATCAAGAGTATGCGTGGTTCCGATCCGGATGCTGCCGTATTTTATCTGGCAAAGATGCTGTGCGGTGGAGAAAGCATTACATTTATAGCAAGACGGATCATGATATGTGCCTGTGAGGATGTTGGAAATGCGGATCCAAATGCAATCTGTGTTGCAACAGCATGTGCGCAGGCGGTAGAGCGGGTCGGTATGCCGGAGGCTCAGATCATACTTGCACATGCGGCGATTTACGTGGCGTGCGCTCCAAAGAGTAATGCGATCGTGAATGCGATCTTTTCTGCAAAAAATGTTGTGGAACATGAGCAGACAGGACAGGTTCCGGTCTATCTGCGGGATGCACATTATGGCGGAGCAAAGAAGCTTGGACATACAGGTTATAAATATGCACACGATTATCCAAATCATTATGTAAAGCAGCAGTATCTGCCTGATGAGATCGCAGACAGACAGTTTTATGAACCGACGGATAATGGATATGAGCAGAACATAAAACAATATTTTAAGAAGATAAAGGAAGAACTTTAATGGAGAAAATGAAGCGGATAGCAGCCTTTCTTATGGTCCTTGTGATTCTTGGACTGGTTGTCTGGGCATTTATCTTGGGAATAACAGGCAGTGAATATTTTTCAGCGGCATTATTTCTGTGCATTCTGGTTCCGGTATTATTTTATGGAATCAGTCTGATCACAAAGCTGCTTACAGCAAAAGGAAAAGAACTGGCAGATCAGGCTGTGTCGTCAGATGAAACAGAAAAGAATAATGTTGAAAAATAAGGGATTATCTGATATACTCTATAAAGTTTTAAAAATTGAAACGAGGTATGTAACATGAGTTTATTATCACAGTGGCGCGATTATGCGTATGGTTTTGATGACAGAACACCAGAAGGAAAGCAGTTCTGGTTTGATTATTTTCAGGCAGAAAAAGGTATTTATGAAATAATTCTTGCAAATCCAAAGGCAGATCCTGTAAAAGGAACGGTAAAGGCACTTGCAGAGAAGTTTGAAGTAAGTATCCAGACCATGATCGGTTTCCTGGATGGAATTGATGACAGTCTGATCACATCGAATAATCTCGACGAGGTTACAGAGGATTCAGAAGTAACACTTGGTATTGATTATGAGAAGCTGTATATGAATATGGTTGGATGCAATGCAGAATGGTTATATACATTACCTGCATGGGACAAGATCCTTACACAGGAAAAGAGAGATGAACTCTATAAGAAAGAGAAGACATCCAGAACACTTGTAAAGCCTCCAAAGGTTGGAAGAAATGATCCATGCCCTTGTGGTAGTGGTAAGAAGTATAAGAAATGCTGCGGTAGATAATCTGATAAAGAAGAACTACAGCAGAATTTTATAACAGGAAAGAGAAAGAGAACAGACAGATGGTTGTATCCGTCCTGTTCTCTTTTCTGTTGAAGGGAAGAACGATTGGAAGAAAAACAGCAATTCAGTAAGGAACAATTAGAAGCGATCCGGCATGAAAAAGGGCCAATGCTAGTTCTGGCGGGACCGGGAAGTGGAAAAACGACGGTGATCACGCACCGGGTGAAATATATGTTGGAGCATGGTCGGGTAAATGGAAGTCAGATCCTGGTGATCACTTTTACCAAGGCAGCAGCAGGTGAGATGAAAAGCCGGTTTGAGAAAATAATGGGATATTCGAGTGGTGTTACTTTTGGAACCTTTCATTCGGTATTCTTTATGATCTTACGTCAAGCCTATGGATATAATGGAAGCAATATCATAATGGAATCGGAGAAATATCAGATCATTCGCAGTATTATTGAAAAACATAATATGGAATACAATGGACAGGATGATTTTGCAAAAAATGTAATTGCAGAGATCGGTCTGGTAAAAAGTGAACTGACACCGATCGGACAGTATCATTCGATGAACATGAAGCCGGAAGATTTCCGGATTGCTTACCGGGAGTATGAAGAGGTACTTCGGGCGAATAATAAGATTGATTTTGATGATATGCTCGTATTTACATATGAATTGCTTCGGGATAGACCGGATATCCGGAGAATGTGGCAGCAGAGGTTCCGGTATATTCTGATTGATGAGTTTCAGGATATTAACAGGATCCAGTATCAGACTGTGAAGCTGCTGTTAGGAAAAGAACATAATATATTTGCGGTGGGAGACGACGACCAGTCTGTTTATGGATTCCGTGGCGCAGATACGAGGATCATGCTTGGCTTTCCGGATGATTTCCCGGATACCCGGATGGTCTGCTTAAGTATAAATTACAGATGCAGCAGTGCAATCGTGGAATCGGCAGAACGTATTATTAAGAACAACAAGAAGCGGTATCAGAAGGAGATCCGGTCTGCATTTGAGAAAAGTCAGTGTGAGCGTGTGCATGTGATTGAAGTCGAGGGAATGCGGCAGGAAACAGATGGTATCATACAGAAAATCCGGGAGATGAATCAGCAGGGTATCCCATATTTGGATATTGCTATTCTTTATCGTACCAATTCGGAACCGTCCGGACTTGCAATGAAGCTGATGCAGAATAATATTCCATTCCGGATGAAGGATAATATGCCGGATCTGTTTTCCCATTTTGTCGTCGTGAATATCCTTGATTATATTAAGGCAGCACTTGGAAACCGAGAACGGGCATTATTTTTACGGATCATAAATCGACCGAACCGGTATATAAGCCGGGAGTGCCTGGAAACTGATCCGGTAGATCTGGAGCGGATGCAGGAATTCTATAAGGATAATCACAGGATAGTGCAGAATCTGGTAACCCTGGAAACGGATTTCAGGAGGATCGCAGAATTAAAACCATATGCAGCCATTAATTATATCAGGAAAGCAGTTGGGTATGATGAATATCTGAAGGAATATGCTTCATATAGAGGAATCGATCCGCAGGAGTATATGGATATTGCGGATGAATTTCAGGAGATGGCAAGAGGTGCCGATTCCTTTATTGAGTGGTTTAACCTGTTAAATGAATATAGGATAAAACTGAAGGAACAGGGGAAAACAGCGGAACACGCAAAGGATGCAGTTGTACTTGCGACGATGCATGGGGCAAAAGGACTGGAGTTTGATCAGGTATTTATCATGAATGCAGTAGAAGGAATGACGCCCCATAAGAAATCGGTCACAGATGCGGAACTGGAGGAAGAACGGAGAATGTTCTATGTTGCCGTTACCAGGGCACGATATGGTCTGTATATCTATGTACCGAAGGTGGTGTATGGAAAGACGGGACAGATTTCCCGGTTTGTAACAGAAATGGTGATCGACTATGATATGCTTCAGGTTGGAAATAAAATCATCCACAAACGATATGGCAAAGGTGTCATAACATTTGTGGATGATAAAAAAATCTGTGTGTATTTTGAAAAAGATCAGATTACAAAAACATTAAGTATCGAATATACGATAAAAAATAATCTGGTTACTGTGTCTGAAGATGATTAGTCATCTTCAGACATGGAATTGAATTCCATCTCATCCAGAATTTCATCAAAAGCATCAGCAACCATATCGAATTCTTCTTCATCATCAATTGGTTCCAGTGTGAATTCATCGTTTGGAAGTTCAATATAACGGTATACAAGAACCTCGTCATCATCATAACCTTCCGGTGCTTCGACAGGAAGTAAAGCAATATAAGAGGTATCCTCAACATCAAAGGTAGCAACAATCTCACATTCGAGGTTTGTTCCGTCGTCGAGTTCAAGTGACATCATTTCGATATCATCTAATTCATCATCATTCTGTTTTGCCATGTTTGGTCTCCTTATTAAAATAAAATTGACGGTCATTTCCGGGTATGCCGGATACCATTCAAAACTGTGTTGACCGATCATTTTCATCATAATGGAAAAGTAACCAAAAGTCCACAGCCAAATTTTATAATTGCAATAAAATGCAGCACCTTTATTCATTGAATTATATGTATAAATATGATAAAATTAATATTATTTTGGAGTTATTCCATGGGAGGAAATAAGAGAAGATGAAGAAAGTTGCTTATATTGCTTCAGAGTGTGTACCATTTATCAAAACGGGTGGTCTGGCGGATGTTGTAGGAACACTTCCAAAAATATTTGACAGAAATGAATATGATGTTCGGGTTATCATGCCGAACTATCTTTGTATTCCAAATAAATACAGAGAAAAAATGCAGTATCTGACCCATTTCTATATGGATATCGGATATAAGAATGATTATGTCGGGGTTATGTATCTGGAATACGAAGGAGTAAAAGTATATTTTATTGATAATGAATATTACTTCAATGGATTTACCCCATACGGAGATGTAAAGTGGGATATTGAAAAGTTCAGCTTCTTTTCAAAGGCAGCATTATGTATTCTGCCGGCAGTAGGATTCCAGCCGGATATCCTGCACTGCCATGACTGGCAGGCTGGTCTGGTTCCGGTATACTTGAAAACGTTATTTGCCGGAAATCCGTTTTTCAGTGGCATGAAGTCTGTTATGACAATCCACAATTTACAGTTCCAGGGTAAGTGGGATATCGATACGCTCAAGGCAGATTCCGGTCTCCCGGATTATGTATTCACACCGGATAAGCTGGAAGTCAGAAAAGATGCAAGTATGTTAAAGGGTGGTCTTGTATATGCAGACAAGATCACAACAGTAAGTAACACATATGCCAGAGAGATTCAGACACCATATTACGGTGAAGGCTTGGATGGGCTTCTGAGTGCAAGATGGCAGTCACTCTGGGGAATTGTAAACGGAATTGATTATGATGTATGGAATCCTGCTACAGACTCACAGGTGTACAAGAATTACAGTGTCGACAATTTCCGTGAACTGAAGAAGATCAACAAGGTTGAACTTCAGAAGGAATGTGGACTTCCACAGGATGATAAGCAGTTTGTGATCGGTATTATATCCAGACTGACAGACCAGAAGGGACTTGATCTGGTTGATCGCATTATGAATGATATCTGTTGTGATGGTGTCCAGTTCATCGTTCTTGGAACCGGTGACAGCAGATATGAAGATATGTTCCGTTATTATCAGGGCATTCATCCTGCAAAGGTTTCTGCGAATATTTATTATTCGGATGAAAGATCCCATAAGATGTATGCGGGTTGTGATGTTATGCTTGTCCCATCCAGATTTGAGCCATGTGGTCTGACCCAGTTAATGGCACTTCGTTATGGAACAGTTCCGATCGTAAGAGAGACTGGTGGTCTGAAAGATACAGTAGAACCATATAACCAGTTTGAGAATACAGGTACAGGTTTTTCATTTGCAAATTACAATGCATATGAGCTGTTAGATGCGATCAACTATGCAAAGGAAGTTTATTATAACAACAAAGACGCATGGTATGGTATTCAGGAGCGTGGCATGAGAATGGATTACTCCTGGTACAATTCAGCAAAGATCTATAACGATCTTTACAATTCATTATAAAAACAAACGGTCAAACTCATTTTTCATAAATGAAAAATCAGGCAGAAGATGTTGCGATACATTTTCTGCCTTTTTACCGCAGAACATACAGATCTGGGGCTGCGGTCGTACGAAAACAGGTGGATCTGTGCAGGAAAGGTGGTTTCATATGGCTTTTGACGGAGTTGTAATATCAAATGTTGTAAGTGATCTGAAAAAGAAATTAGTGGATGGAAGGATCTATAAGATCTACCAGCCGGAAAATGATGAACTGAATATTATTATAAAAAACAACAGGGAGAATTACCGCTTACTGTTATCTGCAGATGCAAGTCTGCCTCTGATCTATCTGCTGCAGGTGCCTAAGGAGAATCCGATGACAGCTCCGAATTTCTGTATGCTGCTTCGTAAGCATATCGGAAATGGCAGGATCGTAGATGTCTGCCAGCCGGGCTTTGAACGTATCGTGGAATTCACGATCGAGCACCTCGATGAGATGGGAGATCTGTGTAAAAAGAAGCTTATTATAGAAGTCATGGGTAAGCACAGTAATATTATCTTCACGGATGCGGATGGAATGATAATTGATAGTATCAAGCATATATCCCATCTGGTAAGCTCGGTGAGAGAGGTCCTTCCAGGTAAAGCTTATGTATATCCGCCGTCCGGTGATAAGCGTTCTCCATATGATGCAGATCAGGATTATTTTGCATCTGCGGTATATACAAAGCCTGTGACTGTTACAAAGGCAATTTATACCTCAGTTACAGGTATTTCACCCCTGATCGCAAATGAGCTTTGTTATCGTGTGGGAATCGATGGCGGACAGTCAACAGCAGCGTTAACGGATATTCAGAAAGAGAAGCTGTACCAGGAATTTGAGAAAATGGTTTCCGATATAAAGACAGAAAACTATGTGCCGAATATTGTATATGATGGGTATATTCCGGTTGAATTTTCATCAGTAAGACTCAGTATGTATCAGGATTATCAGGTAGAAGATAAGGATGAAATTTCAAAGGTTTTAGATGAGTATTATTATAAGAAGAGTAAGGTAACAAGAATCCGGCAGAAATCAGCAGATCTGCGGAAAATCATCTCAACTGCGATTGAAAGAGCCAGCAAGAAATATGATCTGCAGTTAAAGCAGATGAAGGATACCGAAGGTCGGGAGAAATATAAGGTATATGGTGAGCTGATCAATACCTATGGATATGGAGTGGAGCAGGGAACAAAGAGCTTCCGTGCATTGAATTATTACACAAATGAAGAAATCGAGATTCCACTCGATCCGACAATATCGGTGCTTGAGAATGCCAAACAGTATTTTGCAAAGTACAACAAGCAGAAGCGGACATATGAGGTGTTAGAAAAGCTGACTGTTGAGACCAGACATGAATTGGAATATCTACAATCGGTTCAGACATTTATCGATATGACACTGGATGAAAATGCGTTAGCTCAGGTAAAAGAAGAGCTGATGATCAGCGGATATATCAAGGGAAGATATGGCAAAAAAGGGGATAAGCATACCAGCAAGAGCAAGCCATATCACTATATATCATCTGATGGTTTTCATATATATGTCGGTAAGAATAATCTGCAGAATGATGAACTGACATTTAAGTTTGCAAATGGCGGGGACATGTGGTTCCATGCAAAGAAGATGCCGGGCTCGCATGTGATCGTACGGATGGAGGGAGCAGAAGAACTTCCAGATCAGACCTATGAAGAGGCGGCAAGGCTTGCAGCATATTATTCGTCTGGAAGAGAGAATCCAAAGGTGGAGATCGACTATACAAAACGGATGAATCTGAAGAAGCCGGCAGGAGCCAAACCGGGATTTGTCATCTATCATACGAATTATTCAATGATAGCAGAACCGGTGATCCGTGGAATAGAAGAAGTAACGAGATAAAATATTTGATTTTTTATGGCGGTTGAAGTATAATATAGTATCCATTGTTTTAAGGAGAATGTGATTTTTATGATTAAGAGCATGACAGGTTTTGGACGAAGCGAAGTCGTTTCCGGAGCCCGTAAGATAGTTGTGGAGATTAAGGCTGTTAATCACAGGTTTTGCGAGATCAATGTAAAAACACCAAAGAAACTGAGTTTTTTTGAAACAACTATAAGAGCATATTTAAAGAAGTATATAGAACGTGGTAAGGTAGATGTCTTTATCACTTATGAAGATCTGACCGAGACAAATGTCTCAGTAAAATATAATAAAGAGTTGGCAGAGGAATATGTTGGCTATATGAATCAGATGGCAGCAGATTTTAATCTTACAAATGATATCAGTCCATCGATATATGCAGACTTCCGGAGGTTTTTATTCTGGAAGAGCAGACAGTAGATGAAGATGAGTTATGGAGCCTGATACAAGGTGCACTTGACGAGGCGGCTGATAAGTTTGTGAAGTCAAGAATGGTGGAAGGTGAGAACCTGAAGGTTAATCTGCTGGAGAAGCTTGACAATATGACGGCTGCAGTCGATTATATTGAAGAAGTATCGCCGGAGCTTATAACAGCTTATCGTCAGAAATTGATCGACAAGATTTCAGAACTGATTGATAGCTCAGCAATCGATGAGAACCGGATTGCAACCGAGGTTGTTATATATGCGGATAAAATCTGTGTAGATGAGGAAACGGTTCGTCTGAAGAGCCACATTGACAGCACCAGAAAGATTCTGGAGGCAGGTGGAAGTGTTGGAAGAAAACTTGATTTTATTGCGCAGGAGATGAACAGAGAGGCGAATACGATCCTTTCCAAGGCAAACTCACTGGATGTATCAAACCGTGCGATCGAATTAAAGACGGACATTGAAAAAGTCAGAGAACAGATACAGAATTTGGAGTAAAAAAGATGGGAAACAGAGGTTCATTAATTGTAATTTCAGGTTTTTCCGGAGTCGGAAAAGGTACCGTTGTAAAGAGACTGGTGTCTGATTATGGATATGAATTATCGATATCAGCAACAACCAGAAGTCCACGGACCGGAGAAGAACATGGAAGAGAATACTTTTTCATGGATAAGAGCGAATTTGAGAATCTGATTGATTATGGCGGATTTATCGAGTGGACACAATATGTTGAGAATTACTATGGTACACCAAGAAAATTTGTGGAAGAAAGTCTGAATCAGGGTAAAAATATTATCCTTGAGATAGAAGTCATGGGTGCTATGAAGATCAAAGAACAGTACCCTGATGCATTGCTGATCTTTATCAGTGCGCCGAGCATTGACAGCCTGCGCGACAGACTGCGGGGCAGAGGAACGGAAGCAGAGGATGTAATTCTGAAGCGTTTAAAGAAAGCAACAGAAGAGTCTGCAGACATGGATAAATATGACTACATAGTGATCAATGATGATCTGGAAGAATGTATACAGACAGTGAATTCAGTGATCGTAGGCTATGCATGCAGAACATCAAATAATCAGGCTTATATAAAAGAAATAAGAGATGACCTGAAAGGCATCTGGTAAGAAAAAATATAGAAAGGGGATATAATTTTATGTTACATCCATCATACACAGACTTAATGGCAGTTGTAAATTCAGAGGTTGAACCTGGAGAACATCCGGTAGTTCAGAGCAGATATTCTATCGTGCTTGCAACTGCTAAGCGCGCAAGAGAGATAATAGCAGGACAGGAGCCACTTGTAAATACAGCAAGCAATAAGCCTTTATCCATAGCAGTTGATGAGCTTTACAGCGGCAAAGTAAAGATTGTCGGTGACGACGAAGAAGATAACTAATAAAAAAAGAGGTTGTTGCATTTTTGCGCAACCTTTTTCTTTTCTAAAAAGGAGAGCAGCATATGAAAGCAAGCGAATTATTAAAGGGACTGCAGTATTCGGTTATCTGCGGAGATGAAGATATTGAGATAAAAGAGATTTATAATGATTCCAGAAAAGTTGGAGCACAGGGATTGTTTTTCTGTATAGTGGGAGCCAAGTTTGATGGGCATGAATATATAAAAGATGTAACAGAAAAAGGAGCTGTCTGTCTGATCGTCCAGAAGGATGTAAATCCAGTTCCGGGCGTGTTGATCGTAAAGGTTGAAAGTACCCGGTATGCGATGGGAATCATCAGCAGCAATTTTTATGGAAATCCTTCGTCCAAGCTGACAGTGATCGGCATTACAGGAACAAAGGGCAAGACAACAACAACATATATGATCCGTGAGATGCTGATGAGTGCAGGACACAAGACTGGACTGATCGGAACGATCGAGATCATGGATGGAAAAGAAGTCATACCGGCGAACAATACGACACCGGAATCCATGATCGTGCATAAGAAGTTAAAGGACATGCTCGACAATGGCTTAGACAGTGTTGTTATGGAAGTGTCTTCACAGGGATTGATGCTTGACCGTGTGGCAGGGGTTGATTTTGATTACGGTATTTTCTCAAACCTTTCCAGAGATCATATCGGACCAAATGAACATAAGACATTTGAAGAATATGCAATGTGGAAAAGCAAATTATTCACGATGTGCAAAACGGGTATCTTCAATGCAGATGATGCACATGTAGATATGATGACAGAGCATGCAGCCTGCAAGATCGTGACCTATGGAATTCATGGCGATTATGATTACAAGGCAAACGATCATAATCTGTATAACAAAGACGGACATCTGGGTATTGGTTATCATTTGTCTGGAAAATTAAATGGTGATGTTCTGGTTAATCTTCCGGGTAATTTCAGTATTTATAATTCACTGGCAGCGATTGCAGTTGCAGATCTGATGGGCGTTCCATTTGACAAGATACAGGCAATCCTGAAAACGATCAAGGTAAAGGGAAGAGTAGAACTGATCCCAATCTCAGACAAATTCACGATCATGATCGACTATGCACATAATGCAGTCAGTCTTGAAAGCATTTTGGAAACATTGCGTGAATATAATCCTGGCAGACTGGTCAGCCTGTTTGGATGTGGAGGAGACCGTTCCAAAGAGAGAAGATTTGAGATGGGCGAGGTTTCCGGAAATATGGCAGATCTCACGATCATAACATCGGATAATCCAAGATCAGAAGATCCACAGGCAATCATCAATGATATAAAAACAGGAATCGATAAGACAACAGGAAAATATGTAGAGATCATTGACCGGAAGGAAGCAATTCGGTATGCGATCATGCATGCGGAACCGGGCGATGTGATCGTACTTGCAGGTAAAGGACATGAGGATTATCAGGAGATCAAGGGTGTGAAATATCACATGGATGAGAGAGACCTGATCCGGGAGATACTGGAGGAAGAAGATGTTACCAAGATATGCGGATATAATAATCGATATTTCGCATGAAGCCATTGACCGGCCGTTTCAATACCGGATACCGGATGAATTACAGGAAAAAATCCAGATAGGAAGCATGGTTAAAATCCCATTTGGCAGAGGCAACCACCTTCGTACAGGATATGTGATCGGTTTTTCGGATCAGACGGAATATCAGCCGGATCGGATCAAGAAGATTGCAGAACTTTGTGATCGGTCGGTTCCGGTGGAAGGACGACTGCTTGCGCTCGCTGCATGGATCCGGGAGAACTATGGATCTACAATGATCAATGCAATCCGCATGGTAATGCCGGTAAAGAAGACGATCCGGCAGTTGACGGATCAGATGGTTGTGCTGACGGATCAGATGGATGCAGAACAGTTAGCACAGGTCAGAGAACAATATCAGAAAAAACATGCACAGGCGAAGCTGCGGCTGCTACAGGCGCTGGAAGAAGTGCCGGAACGGTATCTGTCAATGGATATTGTCAGACAGAGACTGAATATCTCTTCGGTTACACTGAAAGCGATGCAGCAGGAAAAAGTCATCGCAGTCATCAGCAAAGAACGATATCGGACGGCGGGGATTTATGACTATAAAGAGGAATTTCAGATCACTTTAAACAAAGAACAGCAGATTGTAGTAGATGAGATAACCCATGATATGGAACAGGGACATCAACAGACTTATCTGTTGCATGGAATTACCGGCAGCGGTAAGACAGAAGTCTATGTGAATATTGTAAAGAAAACAGTGGAGATGGGAAAACAGGCGATCGTTCTGATCCCGGAAATTGCACTGACATATCAGACCGTACGGTATTTTCGGAATTACTTTGGAGACCGGGTGACAATCCTGAATTCCAGATTGAGTGATGGAGAAAAATATGACCAGTTCATGCGGGCAAAGAACGGGGATGTAGATGTTGTGATCGGTCCACGTTCGGCATTATTTGCACCATTTCAGAATCTGGGGATCATTATTATAGATGAGGAACACGAATCAAGTTATAAGAGTGA
The DNA here is from genome assembly GCF_003478225.1 of Clostridium sp. AM54-37XD. Lineage (NCBI taxonomy): Bacteria > Bacillati > Bacillota > Clostridia > Eubacteriales > Clostridiaceae > Clostridium > Clostridium sp. AM54-37XD. Next base: position 235,147 of record NZ_QUEV01000004.1, on the reverse strand, counting down.
TTATCCGCCGAAGTATCATGCCAGAGAGACAGCAGTAAAAAGGGCGGAGCTTGAACATGCAAGTGTACTGCTTGGTTCGGCAACTCCGTCCGTTGAGAGTTATCACAAGGCACTTAACGGGACATATCGTTTGCTTGAACTGCATGAACGTGCAGGAAGCGGACAACTCGCAAAGACATCAATCGTTGACCTGAGAAAGGAATTAAAAGCAGGAAACCGATCGATCATAAGTCGGGAACTTGCAGATGATATCGCGGATCGGCTTGCCCGCAGGCAGCAGGTAATGTTGTTTATCAATAAAAGAGGATATAACAGTTTCGTGTCATGCAGAAGTTGTGGGGAGGCACTGAAATGTCCACACTGTGATGTCAGCCTGACCAGACATGGAAATAATCAGATGATCTGTCATTATTGTGGATTCCAGATGCCTCAGCCAAAAGTATGTCCTTCCTGTCATTCAGGGTTGATCGGCGGATATGGAACCGGAACTCAGAAGGTGGAGGAAGAGGTACAGAGATTGTTTCCGCAGGCGAGGATCCTTCGTATGGATAAGGATACGACAACTGCGAAGAATGCACATGAACAGATCCTGGAAAAGTTTGGAAACGGAGAAGCTGATATTCTGGTCGGAACACAGATGATCGTAAAAGGACATGATTTTGCAAATGTAACACTGGTTGGGATCATTCTTGCAGACCTTACACTGTTTCAGAATGATTACCGTGCAGGAGAACGGACTTTTGATCTGATCACCCAGGCGGCAGGAAGAGCCGGAAGAGGGGAACAGCCGGGAAAGGTTGTGATCCAGACCTATAAGCCGGAGCATTATGCGATAAAAGCAGCAGCCGGACAGGATTATTCCTATTTTTATAAAGAAGAAGAGGCATATCGGGGACTGATGAAATATCCACCGGAATGGAATATGATGGTGGTATTGATGGTAAGTTCAGATGAAGCCTTTCTGGATCAGATGGCGGAGGATATCTGTGATTATATCAGAAGCTGTTCGGTAGATGACCGGAACATGAAGATAATCGGACCGTCTGCTCCGGTAATTGCAAAAATCCGTGATATTTACAGAAGGGTTGTCTATATTAAGAATTATCGGTATAATGAGCTGGTGGTTTTAAAAGATCAGATAGAACAATATATATCAGAGAAAAAAGAAGTTCAGGATTTAAGTCTTCAATTTGACTTTAATCCTTTAAATATGTATTAAGGAGAGAACAAGAGATGGCAACAAGAAAGATAAGAATCGATGGCGACAGTATTTTAAGAAAGATATGTAAGCCTGTTACGGAGATGACTCCACGGTTATCTCAGTTGATCGATGATATGTTTGATACTATGTATGAGGCAAATGGTGTCGGGCTTGCAGCGCCACAGGTTGGAATTGTAAAGAGGATCGTTGTAATTGATATCGGAGATGAGCATCCATTGACGCTTATTAATCCTGAGATTATAGAGACGTCCGGCGAGCAGACCGGAGACGAGGGGTGTCTGAGCCTTCCGGGAAAGGTTGGACAGGTGACAAGACCGATGCATGTTGTCTGTAAAGCACTGGATCGTGATATGAATGAGATCACGGTAACAGGTGAAGGCCTTCTGGCACGGGCAATCTGCCATGAGACAGACCATCTGGAGGGTATCTTATATAAAGATAAAGTAGAAGATGGCTTATACGAGACAGAATAAAAGAATTACCAGATGACTATAAGGAGGCAGAGATAATCGTATGAATATTATATATATGGGAACCCCTGAATTTGCAGTAAAGCCTTTGCAGGCAATCGTAGATGCAGGACACAAGGTTCTTGCATGTTTTACGCAGCCGGATAAACCGAAGGGAAGAGGAAAAACACTTCAGCCAACACCTGTTAAGGAAAAGGCACTTTCCCTTGATATACCAGTTTATCAGCCGGTAAAACTCAGGGAGGAAGAAAATGTTCAGATTATCCGGGATTATCAGCCGGATGCTATCGTTGTAGCAGCCTATGGACAGATCCTTCCGGAATCTATCTTAAATATTCCACAGTACGGATGCATCAATATTCATGCGTCACTGCTTCCAAAATACAGAGGAGCAGCTCCGATTGAGTGGACGATCATTAATGGTGAGACAGAATCCGGTGTTACTACGATGTATATGGCAAAGGGATTAGATACCGGAGATATGATCGAAAAGACGGTTGTTCCGATCGCAGATACCGATACCGGAGTTACGCTTCACGATAAACTTGCAGACGCAGGTGCAGAGCTGATCCTGTCTACACTTTCAAAGCTTGAAGACCATACAGCTATACGGACACCACAGGATGATTCGTTAAGCTGTTATGCATCCATGCTGAAGAAAGAAATGGGAGAGCTTGATTTTACAAAAGATGCAGCTTCTCTGGAACGACTGATCCGTGGGTTACAGCCATGGCCGGTTGCTTATACGAAGATGAATCAGAAGACTGTACGGATCTATGAGGCTTCCGTTTGTGAACAACCGGAGGAGGCATTGGAGGATGGAACACAGATCGTTCCGGGAATGATCGTTCGTGTTACGAAGAAAAACTTTACGGTTGCATGTGGAAATGGAGCATTAATGATAAGAAAGCTTCAGCCGGAAGGCAAGAAGCCGATGGATTGTGCAGCATTTCTTGCAGGAAATAAACTTAAGACAGGTCAGATGATATATGAGTAAAACTTCAAGAGAGATCGTTCTGGATATTCTGCTTGATATTGACCGTAATGATCGATTTGCAGGGGATGCTCTAGGTGGAGCACTCCGGGCAAATCAGTTTATGAATAAAAAAGAACGTGCTTACATCAGCCGGTTGACGGAGGGTGTAACAGAGCAGAAGATCAGATTGGATTATATTCTTAATCAATTTTCAAAAACAAAAATTAAAAAATGTAAGCCGGTCATCCGCTGTATTTTACGGATGGCAGTATATGAGATTTTTTATATGGATGCAGTACCGGATGAAGCTGCCTGTAATGAATATGTGAACCTGACAGGAAAAAGAGGGTTCCGGACATTAAAAGGGTATGTAAATGGCGTGCTCCGGAGTGTATGCAGGAACAAGGCGGCAATTACTTATCCTTCCATGGAGGATGGTGTAGAATCATATTTGTCTGTGAAATATTCAGTTCCGGAGGAGCTGGTGGGATTTCTGTTAAAGGAATACAGTACAGACCAGTTAGAGCAGATTCTACAGGCAGGCGAGCAGGAGCGTGGCACAACGATCCGTGTAAATACGATGCAAACGACAACGGAGAAATTTCGGAATATTCTGATCGAAAAAGGCATAAAAGTAGAAAAAGGATATTATAATCAGACGTCCCTGATTATTTCAGGATATGATTATATCCGTACGGTTCCGGGATTCCATGAAGGCCTGTTTACGGTTCAGGATGAGAGCTCCAGCCTGCAGGTGCTTGCAGCAGGGATCAGATCGGGTGATGTGATCCTTGATGTCTGTGCAGCTCCCGGCGGAAAGACCATGTATGCGGCAGAACAGACCGGAGAACGGGGACATGTATATGCGCGTGATATCTCAGAAGAAAAGGTTGATAAGATCGATGAGAATTTGGAACGGTTAGAGCTTCATAACGTATCAACAAAGGTATGGGATGCAACGGTTCCGGATCCGGATATGATTGAGAAAGCAGATGTTGTTCTTGCAGATCTTCCCTGTTCCGGACTTGGTGTTATGGCGAGAAAAAATGATATTAAATATCATGTAACAGAGGATATGGTAAGAGAACTTGCAGCAATACAAAAGACGATTCTGGATGTCTGTGCCGTCTATGTAAAACCGGGAGGGGCACTGATCTATTCAACCTGTACGATCGACCGGATCGAGAATGAAGAAAACGTGACAGCATTTTTAAAGGCACATGAAGAGTACGAACTGGAAAGCCTTTCTGACTATATGCCGGAATGTTTAAAAAAACGTGCAGAAAAAGGGTATATCACTTTGCTGCAGGGAGTGGATCACTGCGATGGATTTTTTATTTCAAGATTGCGCAGACGAAAATAGCAGATAAGAAAATTGATGCCGGAGAGCAGAGCACTTTTCCGGTTATTCTATGGTTCAGGAAGAGAAAGATATGTTTACAGAGATAGAAGATATAAAAAAACTGGATATCCGCTCCATGATGTTTGATGAACTGGCAGTCTGGGTAAAGGCAGTCGGACAGCCGGCATTCCGTGCAAAACAGATATTTGAATGGGTGCATGAAAAAGGAATTGCAGATGCGGAAGAAATGACAAATGTTCCAAAGAAACTGATCGAGGAGATTAAAAAGCAGGGCATGCATGGTGTAGAAGAGGTGACCAGACTGGTATCGAAACAGGATGGAACCAATAAATTTCTATTCCGTTTACAGGATGGAAATGTATTGGAAAGTGTGCTGATGCGGTATAAGCATGGAAACTCCGTCTGTATTTCTTCTCAGGTCGGATGCCGTATGGGATGCCGGTTCTGCGCCTCTACAATAGGCGGTCTGATTCGGAATCTGGAAGCATCAGAGATGCTTGATCAGATCTATGCGATCGAACGGATCACAGGAGAACGCGTGTCAAATATTGTTGTAATGGGAACCGGAGAGCCTCTGGATAATTATGATAATCTGATTCGTTTCATCCGGATCATCAATGACGAGCGGGGCAAAAATATCAGCCAGAGAAATATTACGGTTTCAAGCTGCGGACTGGTTCCACAAATAAAAAAACTGGCAGACGAGGAACTTTCTATTACATTTGCTTTGTCTCTTCATAGTCCGACCGATGAAGACAGAAGAAAGCTGTTGCCGATTGCAAATAAGTATTCGATCGCAGAACTGATGGAAGTATGCAGGTATTATTTTGAAAAAACAGGCAGAAGGGTAACCTTTGAATATTCATTGGTAAAGGATGAAAATGATACACCGGAGCATGCATATAAGCTGGCGGAGCTTCTAAAAAATATGCACGGACATGTGAATCTGATTCCGGTAAATCCAATCAAAGAGCGTGAGTATTGTCGTTCACTCGGTGATTCTGTTGAAAAATTCAAATATATACTTGAAAAGAAAGATATAAATGTTACAATAAGAAGAAGTATGGGCAGAGATATTGATGCTGCCTGTGGACAGCTTCGAAGAAAATATGAAGAGGCAAAAGAGACTTTTTAGACGGGAGGCATCAGATGAGATCGGATGGTAGAACAGACATCGGTAAGAAACGAGCCCAGAATCAGGACAGCATTTTCTTTTGTGATGAGCCAGTTGGACCACTGCCAAATCTGTACATAGTAGCAGACGGTATGGGGGGCATAAAGCTGGTGATGTTGCATCAAGGACTGCGATTGAATGTGTAACAGAATATATAAAAGAAAGCACGTTGAACAATTCGGTATCCGTTCTAAAAAGAGCGATTGTTTATGCAAATGATAAGATATACAGAATGGCAAGGGAGAACGAAGATCTTAAAGGGATGGGAACGACCCTTGTGGCGGCTGTATGTGAGGAAGATGCCCTGTATGTTGCAAACATCGGGGACAGCCGGCTGTATTTTATAGATAATGATATCAGACAGGTAACTCTGGATCATTCCCTTGTGGAGGAATTGATACGATCCGGACAGTTAGACAGAAATAAAGGTAGAAATCACCCCGAAAAAAATATAATAACCAGAGCACTGGGAATATCAGATAAGGTCATGATCGATTTCTTTGAGTTAGATATGAAGGAAAATGACAGGATTTTGTTATGTTCAGATGGCTTGACCAATATGATCGAGGATGATGAGATAAAAGAAATCGTGATGGAAGACAGCGGGGATATTACAGCAGCGGTTGAAAAATTGATTGACAGAGCGAACTATTACGGAGGAAAAGATAATATCTCCGTTGTGGTTGCTGTAAAATAGTGAGAGGTGTAAACATGTTAAATCCAGGAATGATACTCAGTAATCGTTATGAGATAATAGAATTGATCGGTACGGGCGGAATGTCTGAGGTTTATAAGGCAAAATGCCATGTGCTGAACCGATATGTAGCAATAAAAGTTTTAAAGCCGGAATTCAGTTCCGATGTGAATTTTGTAACAAAATTCAGGATCGAGGCGCAGTCAGCAGCCGGATTATCCCATCCGAATATCGTAAATGTATATGATGTCGGGGAGGACAATGGCATTTACTATATCGTAATGGAACTGGTAGAAGGAATTACCTTAAAGGAATATATTCAGGAAAAGGGAAGACTGAAATCAGATGAGGCAATTAATATTGCGATCCAGATCGCACAGGGACTGGAAGTAGCCCATCAGAATCATACGATCCACAGAGATATAAAGCCACAGAATATTATTGTGTCAAAAAATGGCGGAATCAAGGTTACAGATTTTGGTATTGCAAGAGCAGCTTCTTCCAACACTATGACAGCAAATGCCATGGGAAGTGTTCATTATATTTCCCCGGAGCAGGCAAGAGGCGGCTTCAGTGATGAAAGAAGTGATATTTATTCGCTTGGTATCACTATGTATGAAATGGTAACCGGACATGTGCCATTTGAGGGAGAGAATAATGTTGCGGTTGCATTGATGCATATACAGGGTGAGATGATCTCCCCTAGAGAATATTATCCGGACATACCGACGAGTCTGGAAAAGATTATTTTGAAATGTACACAGAAGAAGGCAGAGCGCAGATATCTGACAGCAAGTGCTTTGATCGCAGATCTGAAGCGCGTGCAGGCAAATCCGGATATTGACTGTGTTGTTGTGCCTCCAATCGTGCCAAGTTCGCCAACGGTTGAAATGACCTCGGATGAAATGAAAGCAATCAAAGAAGGAAGGCAGATGAATGAGCCGGTGTTGGATGAGGAAGATCTGGAACCGGAAGAGCATCCGGAAGACACACCGATCATACCACCTTCCAAATTTGATAATCTGTTTGATGATGACGACGATGAGGAGGATAACGAGGAAGAACTCAGACAGCCGGAAGATGATGACGATGCAGAACTGGATGAGCTGGATCCAAAACTGAAAAAGATCATTATGATATCAAGTATTGCAGTTGTAGTTATCATTGCAATCCTTGTTGCATTATTGATTTCTAAGATTGCCGGTTTCAAGCTATTCTCCGGAAAGAAGGATACGACAGATACACCGACGACTACGGAAGCAACAGAAAGTACTGACGATACAGATGAGAACAGTGATGCCAGTACAGATGATGTTACTACAAGTGAACAGGCAACGATTCCAATGGTCAATGTAGTAGGTCTGTATAAAACAGCAGCAGAAGAAGAACTGAAAAAAGCAGGATTCACAAACTATACATTTGAAACAAAGAAGGACAATGACGTTCAGGAGGGCTATGTAATCAGTCAGAGCGTAGACGAAGGAACGGCGGTCTCAGCAGATGAGGAGATTGTTGTAACGGTTTCAGAAGGCAAGGAAGATAAAGAAGTTCCGAATGTCAGAGGATATTCCGATGACCAGGCAACAACCTTGCTTACAGAAGCAGGCTTTACGGTTACCCATGGTTATGAATATGACGATACAGTAGAGAAAAATTATGTAATCAGTCAGTCGCCGGAAGCAAAGACAATGCAGCCGGAGGGTTCTACTGTTAAGATCATTGTCAGCAATGGTAAAGAGGTACAGGATGTACCGGTGCCAAATCTGGTAGGTAAGACAGAGAAGGAAGCAGAATCTCTGCTGAGTGATGCAGGACTGGTTGGAAATCCAAGCCATGCAAACAGTAATGATGTAAAAGCAGGAAAGGTGATCAGCCAGGAAATTGATGCAGACAGTAAGGTAGAAGAAGGTTCAACGATCAATTATGTGATCAGTGACGGACCGGAAACAGTTTCCTATACAGTTAAATTTACAGGTGCTATCACAAATGCAGGATATGATTTTGAGGCAGCAGGTAATGTATCAGTGACCGTATCTTATACGATCGGAGATGCAACTTATAAGATATATTCCGGAGCAGCCGGAGAGGAGTCCTTCCCACTGGATATCGGCGGAGCAGATTCCATCAGCGGTTTATCAGAGGATTCCGGTACATTTACGGTTATGATCACAGATTCAGAAGGACAGGATGTAACATCAAGCTTTAACACCAGTGGTTTATCAGCATCCTTTACAAAGGAATAGGTGCAGGTATGACAGGTAAGATCATAAAAGGCATTGGTGGTTTCTACTATGTTGTCTGTGAAAACGGCATCACATATGAATGTAAAGCAAAGGGTGTCTTCCGGAATCGGAAGATTAAACCTTTGGTAGGCGATAATGTTGAGATAGAGATATTAGATGAAGAGAAGAATCTGGGCAATATTGAAGATATATTGCCCAGATTTAACTGGTTAAACAGACCTGCAGTTGCAAACGTAGATCAGACTGTAATTATTTTTGCAGTGTCTGCACCAGCACCTAACTTCAATCTGCTTGACCGCTTTCTGATCAATATGGAGCAGCATGAGGTCCTACAGTGATCTGCTTTAATAAAGTGGATCTGGAGGGCTTTCGTCAGAGTGAAGATATATGCAGATCTTATACAAAGAGTGGCTATGAGGTATTGTTTATCAGTGCCGAAAGCGGCTATGGGATTGATGTGTTAGAAGCAGTTATAAAAGGGAAAACAACGGTATTTGCAGGACCTTCAGGTGTAGGCAAGTCATCGACACTGAATTCATTATTTCCGGATGCCAATGTGCAGACGGGAGGTTTAAGTGAAAAGATCCAGCGTGGAAAACATACAACGAGACATTCAGAGCTGATGTTTGTAGATGATGATACTTATATTATGGATACACCGGGTTTCAGTTCGTTATATACAGAAGGAATCGAAGCAGAAGATCTGAAGCTGTATTTTCCTGAGATTGCAGCATATACAGGAACCTGTAAATTTAACATGTGTAATCACATCAGTGAACCGGGATGCCTGGTAAAGAAAGCTGTCAGCGATGGCAGAATCAGTAAGATGCGGTATGATGATTATGTTATGATATACAATGAATTAAAGGAAAAGAGGAAATGGTAATGTTAAAGCTGTCCCCATCAGTATTGTCTGCGGATTTTGGACATCTGGCAGAAGATATACAGATCATAGATCAGGCAGGAAGTGAATATATTCATCTGGATGTTATGGATGGGTCCTTTGTGCCGAATATTTCATTTGGAGCACCGGTTATCAAGAGTGTTCGTCCGGTATCTGATAAGGTGTTTGATGTTCATCTTATGATTGATGAACCGGTGCGTTTCTTACAGGATTATAAGAATTGTGGAGCAGATATCGTAACAGTACATGCAGAAGCCTGCAAGCACCTTCACAGAACCATCGCAGCCATAAAAGAGCTGGGAATGAAAGCCGGAGTTGCATTAAATCCTGCAACACCATTATCGGTACTTGATTATGTATTAGAGGATGTAGATATGATTCTGATCATGTCAGTAAATCCGGGCTTTGGAGGACAGAAGTTTATTCCATCTTCCCTTCGGAAGATTACAGAGACCAGAGCACTGTTAAACAGCCGTGGACTTCAGACAGATATTCAGGTAGACGGCGGTGTCACTCTTTCTAATGTGGCTGAGATCATTCAGGCAGGTGCAAATGTATTAGTTGCCGGATCTGCAGTATTCAAGGGAGATAAGGTTGAGAATGTAAAAGCCTTCCATAAGATTTTTTCAGAAATACAATAGAAAGTAATAAAAAGGCAGATAGCAGATCTGCTGTCTGCCGGAACAGGTAACAGGATATATGAATCGATATTTAGTTGTTACAGGAGGAACCGTTTCAAAAAAAGTGCTTGAAACGGTTCTTTCCGATTATGATTTTCAAAAAATAATAGCATGTGATAAAGGACTTGAAATCTGTCAGGAATGTGACATACTTCCGGATCTGGTTATTGGAGATTTTGATTCGGCAAAGACAGATATTGTAGCATCATATCGGGAAAAGACAGAATTTCTGGATCTGGATACACATAAGGATTTTACAGATACCCATGTTGCGATTTCTTATATACTGGAGCAGGAGATCAGACCGGATGAAGTAATTCTGGTTGGAGCAACCGGAACCCGTATGGATCATACTCTTGCCAATATTGGCTTATTAAAGCAGTTTGCAGAGTTCGGAATATCGGCATATCTGATCGACGAGCATAACAGGATCACGATGACAGCACACCAACATATCGTGAAGCGTACCGATGCATACAGATATGTGTCACTGCTTCCATATACGGAACAGGTGACCGGTGTAACACTTCAGGGTTTTTATTATAATGCACAGGGGCTTACATTGAAGCTTGGGGAAAGCATCGGCGTCAGCAATGAGCTGATTGCAGAGTGCGGTCTGATCGAATTTGAATCCGGATTGTTAATTGTAATTGAAAGCCGTGATTGAGATAGAGTCATTATGTATATCTGTCTAAACGATATACAAGATCAAATAATAATAAAATGCAGTATTAAAGAATAAAAGGAAATAAAAAAGATACTCTGAAAGCAAAGGACCTGTATGATCCCGTGATCAGAGTATCTTTTTATAATGCTTATTATCAGAATAATCTTTATTTTTTCTTAGAGTCTTTCTTCTGTTTTACTTTTTCAATCTTTGTCTTCTTGATCTCTTTTAATTTAGGCTCTTTTTTTGTCTGCTGTTCGTTTTTATCTGCCTTAGCTGTGTTCAGATTCACAGATTTCGGAGCAGAAGATTTATTTGCATCTGATTGCGAGATCTTATGTTCCAGCTCTGGCAGGCTCGCCTTATACTTTTCGGTGATCGGATCAGAGTACAGAGACATGTAGTAGCAGTAGAGTGCTTTATATTCTTCGGAGGTCTTATATCCATTTGTGTAGATATGACCGTGCATTTCGTCAAAGGAATCTGTAGTTAATTTCTTTGCAATATGAAGTCCGATATTAGAACAGTGACTTCCGATACGATCCAGACTGGTCAGGATATCTACAAGAGCAAAACCACCGTCGATATCGCAGTCTCCGGTCTGTAAACGGATAACATGGTGATCTTTGATGATCTCTTTTACCTCTGTGATTGACTGAGCAAGCGGCTCGATACGGGAGACAGCCGTTAAATCATCGTTTTTGAATGCCATAAAGGTTGTATCAATGATATTGGCTGTAGCTTGTAAGAGCGTATTGATCTCCATGGTTCCCTGTGCGGAGAAGGAGATTTTTTCATCGGTGATCTTTCTGCCGACGATCAGAAGATTTTCACAGTGGTCACCGATTCGTTCCAGGTCACTGACACTGTTTAATAATTCAGATGCCAGCTTTCGTTCGGATGAATGCAGCCGCTTGGAGGTGATCTTTAACAGATATTCGTTTAACGCACTTTCACATTTATCAATGAACATCTCATTTTCCAGAAGTTTTCCAGCAGTTTCTTCATTATATTCCGATAATAACTGACTTCCAAGTTCGAAGTTTTCCTTGATGGAGTCTGTCATGGAGAACATTACCTTCTGCGCCTGGGTAAGAGCAATGTTTGGTGTATCAAGAAGCATTGGATCGAGAGATGCAAGCTCTTTGTCAATTTTGGATTCTTTATCGTCGCCGATGATCTTACCGGTCAGATCTGCGATCTTATTTGCGAATGGAAGCAGCAGGATCGCAATGATAAAGTTAAACATAAAATGTAGGTTTGCGATTACACCACGGTTGATGATCTTATCTATGAATGGGAAGGTGATAAACAACTGAAGTCCATAGATCACAACAACGAAGAAAATCGCACCGATAATATTAAATAACAGATAGGACATGGCAACACGTTTTGCCTTTTTGTTTGCACCGATACTGCCGAGCAGGATGGCGAAACATTTTCCTATATTAATACCGATGATAATAGGGATCGAAGAACCATAGGAAACAACTCCTGTTGAGGATAATGCCTGAAGGATACCGACTGAAGCAGAGGAGCTCTGGATGATTGCTGTTAAGACAAGACCAATCAGGATACCAAGGAGTGGATTGCTGAAAGAAATGAACAGATTCTGGAATGCTTCAGATTCTTTTAAAGGAGCGAACACAGCTTCCATTGTATTCATACCAAGGAATAAGATACCAAGACCGACTAAGATACCGGCGATATCTTTATGTTTTTTCTTATGGGCAAACAGAATGATAAAAGCACCAATACCGATCAGAACGGGTGCAAAAGAAGACGGTTTTAATAATTTGAGGATAAACATATCTTCGCCAAGATCACCAAGACGTAAAATCTGCGCGGTTGCGGTACTACCGACATTGGCACCAAATACAACAGGGATCGCCTGACCAAGCTTCATGATACCGGCATTTACAAAACCGATCAGCATGATCGTAGTTGCTGCAGAACTCTGAATGATCGCTGTTACACCGGTACCAAGACCAAAGCCCTTAATCGCGCCGGTTGCCTGACTCTTACCGGTTGTCAGTTTTTCAAGTATCCGTTCCAGACTTCCTCCTGCCAGATTCTTCAGGGAATCGCCCATCATGTTCATTCCAAACAGGAACAGTCCTACGCCTCCAAGTAAAGTCAGAATTGAAAAAAAGTCCACTTCCATATCCTCCTGTGAATAAAAATTACCTTCTGAATAAATGTCAAAATCATGTAATGACCATGTAAAACAAAATTTACATACTTGGATATTATAACATAGATAGTTTTCTTGTTCTATATTTTTTATTAGGATGCTTACAAATTTGTAATAATATAATAGAAATAAAAAAGAAATATAGAAAAATTATATAAAAAGAGACTTGACATGAAGAAGCGGATAGTGAGAACATAAAGCAGTAAAAAATGATCGGAACCCGGGTGGGTTTGAAGGAGTCTTTGATATGAGCAGAAGCAAAAGAAAATATTTATTTCAGAATGATCAAAATACATTAAACGGGGCACTGCTGGCTGGAAATAATTCAATGGCAGAGATGCTGCTCTGGTCATTGGTCCTGCTGCCGCCGGTGATCGGAGTATATGGAGCCGGTGTGTGTTTTATCAATATTGGTCTGTTTGTCGGTACAACATTTGCCTGGTTGTTTCTGGTAAAGCGGCTCCGTTCTTATCGGGATCTTTCCCAGAAGACCATCGGAAGTATGTGGGAATTTTTATATGACAGATACCGGTCGGTTATATTAAAGGACAGCTTTCTTGTTGTATGGCTGCTGATCCTTCTGTCTATGACTGCAGCATTGTTGGAATATGGGAGTAAGGTGATCAGCAAGACGGTTGGCATGGAATATCACTGGGTTGCCGTAGGGATCGTGGTGATCTTAAGCATTTATATGTGCATACTTGGAAATAAAGTAAGAAGTGTAATAAGGAGTATCTTCTATATAATATTGCTGTTGGTATTCTTTGTTCTGGTCATCAGTTTGTTTATGGTAAATAAACCATCGGAGCTTCTCGATATTTATGGAAAGCTGCATATGAAGGGCGGAACCAGTGTATATCTGAATATTCTGTATTATAACGGCACACAGACCGGTGTTACATATATTATATCCATGGTCGGTATGGGACTTGGCTGTCTTGGACTTCCATTTTTATTTAATGGAGCATTTGAAGCAAAGGACAGTCATGAGCTGGATCGTGGACGGGTGTTGTCAATCCTGTATACAGGCGTGATGATTGTTGTGATCAGTGTCTGGTCATTGTTAAATGCAGTATGTATCTATCCGTTAAAGGTGACGCTTGATTCTGGAATTGACGAACTGCTCCGGACTTATATTGCAGCCTTATGTCATAAGCTGGAAGTTCCGACAGAGATCCGATATGTTATACTTGGAGTTTTGGTTATTACGCTGTTGTGTCTGACCGAGCGTATATTTGCAATGAGTATGGAGGTAGCCCGGGGACTTCTGCCAAAAATGAAATGGATCAGGAATGAAAAGCAGCAGAATGTGGCAGATATAGGCCTGCTGGTTATTCTTTCAGGTGCATTACTGGTGATCGTCGGTATATGGAAGCCGGAGTATCAGAAACTGATCACGGTTTCATGGGAGTATGCATCTGCAATGGCAGCTCCATGTATATTGGCAGTTGTCTGGCGAGCAGCAAGCAGACCGGGAATTTTTGCAGGACTGTTTACAGGGCTTGCGGTTTGTTCTGTCTGGTATTTTGTACCGATGATAGAAGGAAATACACTGGCGGTATCAACAGAACTGAGTGCGGGAACTGCATCCTTTGTATTTGCTTTGGCGGTAACGATCATTGTCAGTATGTTTACGCATAAGAAAAATGAAGCGGAAAAGAAATTGTTTGACCAGATAAAGCTGGATCAGAGATAGAAAATGGAGATGCATGATGCTGTTTAAGATCATATGTGTTGGAAAGATAAAAGAAGAATATTATAGCAGTCAGATACAGGAACTCTGTAAACAGATCAATAAAAAGAACCGGGTAGAGATCATTCAGAGTGAGGATGAAAAAATACCGAAGAATGCATCCGATGCTGTAAAGCAGAAGATTATTGAAACAGAAAGCAGAAACAGTCTTGCAAGTATCGGTAAAAATGATTTTGTGATCGCTCTTTGCATAGAAGGTAAAAAATATACAACCGAACAGTTTGCGGCAATTATCCGTCAGGCAGAAGAGCGAGAATATGAAGCAGTATCCTTTCTGATCGGTGGTTCTCTGGGAACTTCAAACGAACTGGTCAGATGTGCAGATGTGAAAATGAGTTTTTCGGATATGACATTCCCACATCAGTTGATGCGTGTCATGTTGCTTGACCAGATTCGTATTATTTGTGATAAGTAATGTTGTTATTGATGGTATAGGCACGATAGAGCTGTTCCGTAAAGGCAATCAGGCAGATCTCGTTAGATAATGTCATACTGGAAACGAAAAAGGTCTGATCGGATAAAATCGGAAGATCATCCGGAGAAAATCCAATAAAATAACTGATTTTTGAATATCCGCCCAGGGCATAGTCAGAGATCATTCGGGCAAAGGCTTCGGAAGAGATCGTGTGCTTGCCTGTCTGGTCAGGGGTGATCAGGATATTGATATCGCTACTTGCAAAGGCAACTTTTTTTTTTGCCTGCACAGCAGACTGTAGCTTTACAGAAAGGTGATAGCCGCTTGATATATTCATGAACAGCCGCTTTTATATTTGTTGCCAGATTCTTTTCTTTTATATAGATCGTATAATTCATGCCAAAACTCCGAAATTTAATAAAAAAGATGCATTTATGATTGATTATTATAATACAATCGCACCGTCAATTACAATAGAATCGCATTTTTTCGGGTAAACTACTGGACAAAGAGGTGAAACTACTATATATTATCAACTTGATCATTACAAATTGAAGATAAACGTGGAGATAATAAGATGAAGAAGATAATAGCACTTGATATTGATGGTACATTGACTAATTCGAAAAAAGAGATCACAAAGCCTACACTGGATAAGATCATGGAGATCCAGAAAAAAGGACATGTTGTGGCAATTGCATCCGGACGGCCGCTGCCTGGAATCCGGAAGATTGCGGATGAACTGGAACTGAATCAGTATGGTGGATATGTGCTGGCATTCAATGGCGGACGTATCGTGAATTATAAAACAGGTGAGATCGCATATCAGGCATGTGTAGATAATGAGATTGCAAGAAAAATATATGATTACTGTGTTGAGAAAAAGATTGGGATGGTGACTTATAAGGATGACATCGTTGTAACAGGAACCCCGGTTGATGATTATATGAGTCTTGAGGCAAGGATCAATCGTATGGAGATCGTACAGGTGGAGGATTTTCGTTCCTTTATTGACTTCCCGATCAATAAGTGCCTGCTGACAGCAGAACCTGATGTTGCAGAGCAGGTGGAGCAGGAGCTGGCAGTCATGTATGGAGATTCGGTTACTGTTTTCCGTTCCGAGCCTTTCTTTGTCGAGATCATGCCAAAAGGTGTGCATAAGGCAACATCTCTTGAAAAGCTTCTGGAATATCTGCACATGGATGTAAAGGATCTGGTTGCCTGCGGAGATGGATATAACGATCTGACGATGATCGAATATGCGGGTGTCGGTGTGGCGATGGCAAATGCACAGGAGATCGTAAAGGAACATGCAGATTATGTTACACTCTCAAATGATGAAGATGGTCTGGTTCCGGTTATTGACAAATTTATCCTGGGCGAATAAAGAAGACAGTCCGGCGTAAATGTTATATTTTTATGAACAGGTTGAATTTGAATATTATTTGTAGTAGAATACACCTTGTTTGTTCGTGGAAAATTGACATTTTGTACGAAAAATAGTTCTGTTGAGATGAAACATATACACAAACGTATAGGAGAATGAATAATGAGCGATAATATTTTTAGCGATGAAGATTTCGACGATTATGATGATATGGAAGATACAGCAGCAAAGCGGGCACAGAAAAAATCTGCTGAGCGCAGATCTTCCGGGAAAAAGAAGAAAAAGAGCAAAAACAAACCATGGATCATTGCACTTATAGCAGAAATACTGGTGATCATTCTTGGAGGTGTTCTTTTTGTAAATGCTTATATCAATTCAGCATTTAATAAAATGAATTTTGAAGAGTTAAAAGACGTTAAGGTGAATGATGACCTTGCAGAAGAAACCGTAAAGAAGATGACCGGTTATACAACGATCGCATTATTCGGTGTAGATAGCCGTGATATTGATATGGTAGAAAGCGGAGCACGATCCGATGCAATCATCATTGTAAGCATTAACAATGATACACAGGAGGTTAAGATGTCTTCTGTATATCGTGACACATATCTGGAGCTTGCAAATGATTCCAAGAGCTATGAGAAGGCCACACATGCTTATGCTTATGGCGGAGCTTCAGAGGCGATCAATACATTGAACAAGAACCTTGACCTGAATATTACAGCTTATGTAACTGTAAACTTCAAGGCATTGACAGAAGCAATTGATGCACTTGGCGGTCTTGATATCGAATTGAAGTCCAGCGAGCTTGACAAGCTGAATCAGTGTATCGATGAACAGCAGAGAGTCAATGGCATCCAGTCTACGTATGTATATGATACAGGTGTTGTACATCTTGATGGTGTTCAGGCTACCGCATATGCAAGAATCCGAAGTACAGACCAGGGTGATATCACCAGAGCATGGAGACAGAGAAAGGTTATCAGCCTTATGATCGAAAAGGCAAAGAGTGCCGGAATCTCCAAGTTAAATGACTGCCTGAATGCAGTTGTAGATGATATCAGCTCCAGCCTTACAAAGAAAGAGATTATGGATCTTGCAACGAACTGCTTCAATTACAAACTGGAATCCTCAACCGGTTTCCCATTTACATGGTCAACACCAACACTTGGAAGTAAGGGAAGTCTGGTTGTAGCAGGAGATCTGGAGAACAATGTAGTCGTTCTCCACAGATATCTGTTTAACGATTATGATTATGTTCCATCCCAGACAGTTAAAAATATCAGTGCAAATATTATCAACGATACAGGATATTATAACCAGATCGATCTGGATACGTTTACAGTAGATGATGATCCGGATTCAATCGTTAATAAATAGTATATAGAAACATACCAGAAACGAAAGAACATCATGAAACCAGTCAGATTTTGTGGTGTTCTTTTTGTTATGGAGAACAGATCCGGGGCTTCGATAATTTGAATAAAATCTTTCCAACTTCCTGTTTGAAATATAGTTATATTGTGCTATACTAGGATAGAAAAATTTTGAGAAAACATAAGAGGTTACAATTATGGAAATGAACAGAGTGTTATTGAAACTTAGTGGAGAAGCACTTGCCGGAGAAAAAAAGCAGGGCTTTGATGAAAAGACTGTATATGATGTTGCCGGACAGGTAAAGAAGATCCTGGATAAAGGAATCCAGCTTTGTGTAGTAATCGGTGGTGGTAATTTCTGGCGTGGCAGAACCTCAGAAAATATGGATCGTGTAAAAGCAGATTCGATCGGCATGCTTGCAACTGTTATGAACTGTATCTATACCGCAGATGCTTTTCGTGTATTTGGAATCAAATCACATATCATGACACCATTTGCATGCGGAACAATGACAGAGCTGTTCAACCGTGATAAAGCTGTAGAATATATGGAGCAGGGAGAAGTTGTTTTCTTTGCCGGAGGAATCGGACATCCGTATTTCTCAACAGATATGGCAACTGTTCTTATGGCGGTTGAAGTAAAGGCAGATGTAGTCTTATCTGCAAAAGCAATTGACGGCGTATATGACAGTGATCCTAAGACAAATCCAAATGCAAAGAAATATGACAGCATGCAGATGAAAGATATTGTTGATAATAAGCTTGGAGTTATCGATCTTGCATCTGCAGTTCTTGCTATGGAAAACAAAATGCCGATGATGTTATTCGGCTTAAATGGTGAAGACAGTATTGTAAAGGCCGTTACCGGTGGCTTTACAGGAACATATGTGAACGTATAAATAAACAGGAGGAACAAAGATATGTTGACACAGTACGAAGAGAAAATGACGAAGACAGTTGAAAACCTGGAAGGGGAATATGCTACGATCCGTGCAGGACGTGCCAACCCTAACATTTTAAATAAGATCAAGGTGGAATATTATGGCGTGCCAACACCGATGCAGCAGCTTGCAAATATCACCGTACCGGAAGCAAGAACGCTGATGATCGCACCATGGGAGCCATCACTGGTAAAGGCGATCGAGAAGGCAATCCTGAATTCAGATCTGGGCCTGACACCAAACAATGACGGTAAGAATATCATCCTGAATTTCCCTGAACTGACAGAGGAAAGAAGAAAAGAAATCGTTAAGGATATTAAGAAAAAAGGTGAGAATGCAAAAGTTGCTATCCGTAATATCAGAAGAGATGCAAATGACGCAATCAAGAAGATGGAGAAAGCCGGAGATATATCAGAGGATGAATTAAAGACAAACGAGGATAAGATCCAGAAGATGACAGACAAATATGTTGGTCTGATCGATA
Organism: Clostridium sp. AM54-37XD; assembly: GCF_003478225.1. Lineage (NCBI taxonomy): Bacteria > Bacillati > Bacillota > Clostridia > Eubacteriales > Clostridiaceae > Clostridium > Clostridium sp. AM54-37XD. Next base: position 216,204 of record NZ_QUEV01000004.1, on the reverse strand, counting down.
AGGCTATTGAGAAGAAATCAACAGAGATATTAACTGTTTAATTTGGAGTAAGTATGAATAAAGAAATAAATGGAGAAATGATCAATATTCCGGAGCATGTTGCGATCATCATGGATGGAAACGGAAGATGGGCGAAGAAACGACTGATGCCAAGAACCTATGGACATTCAGAGGGCGCAAAGGCAATCGAGCGAACATGCGAGAATGCAGATGAACTTGGTATTAAATACCTGACTGTATACGCATTTTCTACCGAGAACTGGAAACGTTCAGTAGAGGAAGTATCTACGATCATGAATATTTTCCGTAAGTATCTGGTTGACAGCATCGAGCGATCCAACCGGAATAACATGCGCGTAAGGATCATTGGTAAGCGTGAGGACCTTCCGAAGGATATCGTAGAGAAGATGGATAATCTGGAGGAAGCTACAGCAAATAATACAGGACTTCAGTTTTCTGTAGCGATTAACTATGGCGGACGGGATGAGATCACAAGAGCGGTCAGACGGATTGCATCCGACTGTATGGCTGGAAAGTTATCACCGGATGCGGTTACAGAGGATACAGTCAGTGCCTACCTTGATACAAAGGAACTGACGGATCCGGATCTGTTGATTCGTACCAGCGGAGAGCTTCGGACATCGAATTTTCTTCCATGGCAGATCGCATATTCAGAATTTTATTTTACGGATGTGTTATGGCCGGACTTTGATATGGACGAGCTGGTTAATGCATGTCGGTATTACAGTCATAGAGACCGTCGGTATGGCGGGGTAAAATAAAGAGGAAATAATATGTTTAAACAACGGGCAATCAGTGCAGTGATCCTGGTGATCATTGCAGCAATCACACTTTATTTTGGCGGAGCACTTACATGTCTGGTAATGTGTGCGGTTTCGCTGATCGGTGTGATGGAGTTACTTCGTATATATGGGCTGAACAAGAAAGGACTTGGATATGCAGCTTACGGTGCAACGGTTTTTTATTATGCATTGTTGTATTTTGACCTGCATCAGTTTATATTACCGTTGATCGCGGTCTATATGCTGGTCATCCTTGCAATCTATGTGCTCACATATCCGAATTACAAAGATAAAGAGATCATGGCGGCATTTTTTGCATTTGTATATGTAGGTGTAATGTTGTCGTATGTGTATCTCATACGAGATATGAAACATGGACTGATTCTTGTTCTGCTGATCTTTGTCAGCTCATGGGGTAATGATACCTGTGCCTATCTGGTCGGACGCGCGATCGGTAAGCACAAGATGTCACCGATCTTAAGTCCGAAGAAGAGTATCGAGGGTCTGATCGGCGGAATTGTTGGAGCAGGAATATTAGGTGTTGTATTTGGTTTGATTTATAATCATTTCATGCAGGTTGCACATTCTGTATGGATATTTGCATTGATCGGAGCTGTATGTGCGCTGCCTGCAGTTATCGGGGATCTGGCGGCTTCTGCAATCAAGAGAAATAATGATATCAAAGATTATGGCAAGCTGATACCGGGGCATGGCGGAATCCTTGACCGGTTTGACAGTATTATATTTACAGCACCAATTATGTATTATCTTATATTATATTTGTTGTAATCAGAAAAAGCAGTGTGGGAGAGCGTACAGATGAACTGTGCTCATAATTACGCTGCTTTTCCTTTATGTCGCATTGGAAATAGTGCAGACAGATAAAAAATGTTAGATACAGATGTTTGAAATGGGTAAAGGAGAACAAATATGAAACATGTAGCTATCATTGGATCTACAGGATCTATAGGAACACAGACACTTGAAATTGCAAGATGGAATCAGGATATAAAAATCTGTGCTTTATCAGCAGGAAGAAACATAGACTTATTAGAGAAGCAGGCGAGAGAGTTCCGACCGGAGATCGTTGGTCTGTGGGATGAGAAGCTGGCAGATGAATTAAAAGACCGTCTGAAGGATATGGATATCCGTGTCGTATCAGGCATGGATGGGCTGATCGAGATTGCAGAATACAAGACATCGGATGTATTAGTTACCGCTATTGTAGGAATGATTGGTATCCGCCCGACTGTGGCAGCGATTAAAGCGGGAAAAGACATTGCCCTTGCAAATAAAGAAACTCTGGTTACAGCGGGACATATTATTATGCCGCTTGCAAAGGAAAAAGGAGTATCGATCCTTCCGGTTGACAGTGAACATTCGGCAATCTTCCAGTCATTGCAGGGAAATACACATGATTCCATTGAAAAAATTCTGTTGACAGCATCCGGTGGACCATTTCGTGGCAAGAGCAGAGAGTTTTTAAAGCATGTGAAATTAGAGGACGCATTAAAGCATCCAAACTGGAGCATGGGAAGAAAGATCACCATTGATTCAGCAACGATGGTAAATAAAGGTCTGGAAGTTATTGAAGCAAAATGGTTATTTGATGTAGCACCGGAAAATATTCAGGTTGTGATCCAGCCGCAGAGTATCATTCATTCAATGGTAGAATATAAAGATGGAGCAGTGATCGCACAGCTCGGTACGCCGGATATGAAGCTGCCGATCCAGTATGCGCTGTTCTATCCGGAACGAAGATACATGCCGGGAGATCGTCTTGACTTTACGAAGCTTTCATCGATTGTGATCGAGACACCGGATATGAATACCTTTCTTGGGTTACGATACGCATATGAGGCAATTGGGATCGGTGGTTCGATGCCTACAGTATTCAATGCTGCAAATGAATATGCAGTAAAGCAGTTCTTAGATAGAAAAATCGATTTTCTTGATATCTATGATATCATCCGTGCATCCATGGATCATCATAAATTGATTGAAAATCCTGATATAGATGAGATTCTTGCAACCGAGCAGGAAGTATATGAATTTATTGAAAGTGGGTGTTAGTTTTTGAATATCATATTGATCATACTTGTTTTTGGTGTCATCATTTTCTTTCATGAGCTGGGACATTTTATCGTAGCAAAGATCAATCATATCACAGTAAAAGAGTTTTCGATGGGATTCGGACCGAAGCTGTTTCAGTTTCATAAGAAAGAAACACAGTATACGCTGCGGCTGATTCCGCTTGGCGGCTATTGTATGATGCTCAGCGAAGATGATGAAGAAAACGAAAATGATGAGAATTCCTTTGAGAAGAAATCCATCTGGGCAAGAATGGCGGTTGTACTTGCAGGACCTGCCATGAACTTTGTGATCGCATTTTTATTTTCCATGGTGATCATTCATTTCTGTGGAAGTGATCCTGCGATCATAGGAGCAGTATACAATAAAGATAATATTGAAAAATACCAGATCGAAAATGCCGAGGAATATTTTAATGGTGTATATCCGGCGGAAGAAGCCGGGATATCAGATGGCGATCGGGTATTAAAGATTGAGGGAAGTACAGTTAAAAATTTCCGTGAGTTACAGATCTATCTTCAGATCTATGGAGATGGTTCACCGATTGATCTGACACTTGAGAAAGAAGACGGAACGGTCTATGATACGACGGTACATCCGGCAAAGACACCGGATGGCTATAAGATCGGAATAATGAGTGTCGGTTATCAGCTCCCGAAGAACTTCGGAGAGCTTTGTAAATATTCTGCTTATGAGACCAGATACTGGGTAAAAGCAACCTTCTTAAGCCTGAAGCTGATCGTTACCCGTCAGGTAAGTTCGGATGAAGTATCCGGTCCGGTCGGAGTAGCGAAGAACATGAACGATACCTTCAATGAGGCAGCAAAGAGCAGTGTGCTTGATCTGTTCTTAAACTGGATGAATTATATCGTACTGCTGTCGGCAAACCTTGGCGTTATGAACCTGCTGCCGATACCGGGCCTGGATGGAGGACGATTTATCTTCCTGTTAATTGAAGCAGTAACGAGAAAGAAGGTTCCGAAGGATAAGGAGAATATCGTGACGCTGATCGGATTTGTTCTGGTTATGCTGTTGATGGTTGTGATATTATTTAACGATATCAAGAATGTATTCTTTCATTAGATGAACAGGAGTTAATATGTACAGAGATCATACAAAAGTTATAAAGATAGGAGACCGGGTGATCGGTGGTGGAAATCCGATCCTGATCCAGTCGATGACAAATACAAAAACCAGTGATATAGATGCTACAGTTGCACAGATCTTAAAACTTGAAAAGGCAGGCTGTGACATCATCAGAAGCACCGTAAATGATGATGCGGCAGCGGCAGCGATCCCTGCGATCAAGAAACAGATCCATATTCCGCTGGTTGCAGACATTCATTTTGATTACCGTCTGGCGATTGCAGCGGCTGAGGCGGGAGCAGATAAGATCCGTATCAATCCGGGTAATATCGGTGGTAAGGATAAGCTGGCACAGGTAGTAGCGGTATGTAAGGAACGGAATATACCGATCCGTGTCGGTGTAAACAGCGGTTCCCTTGAAAAAGAATTAGTTGAAAAATACCACGGCGTGACAGCAGAAGGAATCGTTGAGAGTGCATTGGATAAGGTTCATATGATCGAAGACTGCGGATATGACAATATGGTCATCAGTATTAAATCTTCCGATGTTATGATGTGTGTAAAAGCACATGAGCTGATTGCAGATCAGACGAATTATCCGCTGCATGTGGGTATCACGGAATCCGGTACGGTTATGAGCGGTAATATCAAATCCTCTGTAGGACTTGGTATTATCCTGCATGAGGGAATCGGAGATACGATCCGTGTATCTTTAACAGGGGATCCGGTCAATGAGATCATGACAGCAAAGATGATCTTAAAGACGCTTGGACTCCGTACAGGTGGAATCGAACTTGTGTCCTGTCCAACATGTGGAAGAACGGAGATTGATCTGATCGGACTGGCAGAACAGGTAGAAAAGCTGGTTGCCGATTATGATCATCTGAATATCAAGGTTGCTGTTATGGGCTGTGTTGTAAACGGACCGGGCGAAGCCAAGGAAGCAGATCTTGGAATTGCGGGCGGAAAAGGCTGCGGTATCCTGATCAAAAAAGGCCAGATCATAAAGAAGATCGACGAGAAAGATATATTATCAACATTAAAGTACGAGTTAGATAACTGGAGTGAATAGAACGTGCCGGTAGAAGCAAAATTATTTTTTGAAGTATTTCCTGAACTGAATATGGATAAAGAGCTGTCTTCCCTGTTTGAGGATACGATGATCGAAAAGGTAGTAATGAAGCAGGCAGAACGCCAGCTTATTATCAGCCTGCTGTCGAAGCACCTGATCAGCCGTCCGAAGATTGTACAGGTGGAAGATATCATTTGCGGACATTTATTTCGTGGACGTGGTTATAAGGTCATCATTGATGACCGTTATGAGCTGTCTTCCCAGTACAATACCAGAACCTTAACAGAGGTATATAAGGACAGTATCTTGTATGATGTCGAGAAGATCAGTCATGTTGGATATCGTTTATTAAAGCGGGCAGAATGGTATTATGCAGATGATATTATCACGCTTGCGATGGAAGACAGTAAGCTTTCAAAGAGCCATTCGATCGGGATCAAAAAATATCTGGAGGAGACCTATAAGAAACGGTTCGGTATGGATATCAAGGTCGGTTTTGATTATACGGAATCTGATAAAGAGATGCTCCGCCGTGCAAATGAACAGAAGATGAAGCTTGAGATTGAGGCAATCTTAAGTAATGTACATGAGGATGCGGATCTGACCTTGGATGGTAAATCAGTAGATAAAAAGAAGCTGGTCGGAGAAGGCAAGAAGGATGCTCCGGCTGAAAAGAAAGCACCTGCACAGGACGAAAAGCCGAAGGAGACATTTGCCGCCAGAAGGAAGAAATATACCTCGAATGATCCGGATGTATTCTATGGCAGAGACTGCGAAGGGGAACTGGTAAAGATTTCTACATTAGTAGATGGTATCGGTGAAGTCTGTATTCATGGCCAGTTGATCAAGATGGAAGAAAAGGTTCTCCGAAATGGTAAGACTTTATTCATCTGCAATATTACGGATTTTGAAGATACGATCGCATTTAAGATATTTGCATCAGAGGATGATGCGCCGGTTTATAAGGATGAGTTAAAAGAAGGAAGCTTCTATCGGTTAAAGGGTGTGCCGTTATACGATACTTTTTCCAAGGAGTTAAATATTGCATCTGTGCGTGGTATCAAGCATATACCGGATTTCCGTGTGCCAAGAGTTGACACATCGCTTGAAAAACGTGTGGAATTACATATGCATACGGTTATGAGCGAGATGGACAGTGTTGTTGATATCGAGAAGATCGTGAAACGTGCAAATGACTGGGGACACCCGGCGATTGCAATCACGGATCACGGCGTTGCACAGGCATTCCCGATCGCAGCACATGCAAAGGGTATGAAGGATGGCTTTAAACTGATCTTTGGCTGTGAGGGATATTTTGTCGATGACCTGAAGAATCTGGTTATCAATCCCAAAGGACAGGATCTGAATACAGAATATATCGTATTTGATATCGAGACGACCGGTCTTAGTCAGAAGAAGAATAAGATCATAGAGATCGGAGCTGTAAAGGTAAAAGATGGAGAGGAGATCGATCGTTTCTCGGAATTTATCAATCCGGAAGAACCGATCCCTTATAGTATAGAGCAGTTGACTTCCATTACAGATGAGATGGTTATGCATGCACCGACCGTCGACGTGATCCTGCCGAAGTTTTTGGAATTCTGTGGTGATGATATCGTTGTTGCACATAATGCAGCATTTGATACCGGATTCATCAAGAAAAATGCCAAAGATCTTGGAATAAAATTCGATAATACGATCATGGATACCATGACACTCAGCCATGTGTTATTGCCGGAGCTTGGTAAGTTTACACTGGATCGTGTCTGTAAGGCGTTAAATGTAAAAAATGAACATCATCACCGTGCTGTTGATGATGCAAATGCAACCGCAAAAATTTTCGTAAAATTATATGAGATGTTAGTGGAACGTGGCGTAAAGACGGTGGAGGATGTAAATGAATTAGGTTCTGCATCGGATGATACGATCAAAAAAGGCAGAACATATCATGGCATCATTCTGGCAAAAAATGAGATCGGCCGTGTGAATCTGTATCGTCTGATTTCTGAAGCGCATGTCAGATACTTCAACCGCAGACCGCGTATGCCTATGAGCATGATCAATAAATACAGAGAAGGCCTGATCTTAGGTTCTGCCTGTGAAGCAGGTGAGCTGTTCCGTGCGGTCGTAGATGATGCACCGGATGAAGAAATTGCAAGACTTGTTAATTTCTTTGATTATCTGGAGATACAGCCGATCGGAAATAACGAGTTTATGACCAGAAAGAAGGAGAATCCTTGTACGATCGAGGATCTTCAGAATTATAATAAGCGTATTGTGGAGCTTGGACGATTATTTAATAAGCCGGTTGTTGCAACCTGTGATGTCCATTTCCTTGATCCGGAAGACAGTATCTATCGTGCGATCATCATGAAAAGTAAAGGCTTTGAGGATGCAGTTAATCAGCCTCCGCTTTATTTCAGAACGACGGAAGAAATGTTGGCGGAATTCGAATATCTGGGAAGTGAGAAAGCCAGAGAGGTTGTTATCACGAATACAAATCTGATCGCGGATATGGTGGAATATATGGACCCGGTTCGACCGGATAAAGCACCGCCTATCATCGAGAATTCCGATGAGACACTTACGAATATCTGTTATGAAAAGGCTCATAAGATCTATGGACCGGATCTGCCGGAGGTCGTTGTAGAACGACTGGAACGTGAGTTACATTCCATTATATCAAATGGATTTGCCGTTATGTATATCATTGCACAGAAGCTTGTGTGGGATTCCAACGATCATGGCTATCTGGTTGGTTCCAGAGGATCTGTAGGTTCTTCCTTCGTAGCAACGATGGCAGGTATCACAGAGGTAAATCCGTTGTCGGCACATTATATTTGTCCGGAGTGTCATTTTGTTGATTTTGATTCCGAGCTTGTAAAATCATATTCCGGTATGTCAGGATGTGATATGCCGGATCGTGACTGCCTCGATGCGGTCATCCACTGATCAAAGAGGGACACGATATCCCATTTGAAACCTTCCTTGGATTCAAAGGAGATAAGGAGCCGGATATCGATCTGAACTTCTCCGGTGAATATCAGTCATGTGCACATGCTTACACAGAAGTGTTATTCGGTAAGGGTAAGGCATTCCGTGCAGGAACTGTAACAACGGTAGCAGATAAGACAGCGTATGGTTATGTATATAATTACTTCAAAGATCTTGCAAAGGATGAAGCGAGAGCAGAAGCTACGGCAATGGGAGATCTGACCCAGAAGGAGATCGAGAAATATGTCGATGAAAAGGCTATCGTCACGAAACGAAGCTGTGAGATGGAACGTCTGGCAATCGGATGTACCGGCGTTAAGCGTTCGACCGGACAGCATCCGGGTGGTATGATCGTTCTTCCAAGGCATGAGGAGATCTATTCCTTCACACCGATCCAGAAGCCGGCAAATGATATGACGACGGATGTCGTAACATCTCATTTCGAGTACCATTCGATCGATCATAACCTGTTGAAGCTTGATATTCTCGGTCATGATGATCCTACGATGATCCGAAGACTGGAGGATCTGACCGGTCTTGATGCAACCACGATCCGGTTAGATGATCCTGATGTTATGGCGTTGTTCCATGGAACAGAAAGTCTTCATATTACACCGGAGGATATCAATGGCATTCCGCTTGGCAGTCTGGGTGTGCCGGAGTTCGGTACGGATTTCGCCATGCAGATGTTAATTGATGCAAATCCACAGAACTTCTCGGATCTGGTGCGAATCGCAGGTCTGGCGCATGGTACGGATGTATGGCTTGGAAATGCACAGGAGCTGATCAAATCCGGTCAGTGTACGATCTCGACCGCAATCTGTTGTCGAGATGATATCATGGTATATCTGATCCATATGGGCCTGGAATCCGGTACAGCGTTTCAGATCATGGAGAATGTCCGAAAAGGTAACGTAGCTAAAGGCAAATGTGCAAAATGGGAAGAATGGAAAGAGGATATGAAGGCACATGGTGTACCGGACTGGTATATCTGGTCGTGCCAGAAGATCAAGTACATGTTCCCGAAAGCCCATGCGGCGGCTTACGTTATGATGGCGTGGAGAATTGCATATTTTAAGGTGAATTATCCGCTTCAGTATTATGCAGCGTTTTTCAGTATTCGTGCATCAGCCTTCAGTTATGAGATGATGTGCTTTGGAAAAGAAAAGGTACTGTATCATATCAATATGATACAGAGTATTGATAAGAATAAACGAACCGCAAAGGATGAAGATAAGTTAAAGGATCTGAAGCTGGTTCTTGAGATGTATGCGAGAGGTTTTGAGTTCATGCCGATCGATATCTATGTGGCGGATGATATCCGTTTTCAGGTAATAGACGGTAAGATCATGCCGTCACTGGCTTCCATTGAAGGAATGGGAGAAAAGGCTGCAAAGCAGTTGAAGGATGCAGCCGGCAAAGGCAGGTTTATCTCAAAGGAAGATCTGCAGGCTCATTCTAAGATTGGAAAGAGTGCGATCGACAAGCTGTCAGAGCTTGGCATCTTAGACGGTATGCCGGATACCAACCAGCTTACCTTTGACTTTGTATAAACGGACGAAACAATACCTTTATTCTGTAAGCCCTGACACTGTATCCCTTTCATTACGCAAAACACTTACGTTCTGTTTTTCACGTAGCGGTACTAAGCTCACTGCTTACAGCAGTTTGCCAAGTACCGACGTGAAAAAAGGTTTGCTGCATGAAAGAATACAGAATCAGGACTTGGCAGATAAAAGGTATTGTTTCTGTCTATGATAAAATTAATGCAAAAATATGCTAAGTTGTATTTAGATATAAGGAAGATCTATGTAGCAGCCCTGTATCCCTTTCATTACCAAAACACTTGCGTATTTGATTGACAATGCCCTTATTACAAGCTAAAATATGGTCAGTACAAAAAAATGTAAATTTACTGAAAAAAAAGCTTGCATTTTATCGTAGCTTCTGGTATATTAAACAAGTCGCTAAGATATATGGTTCATTGGTCAAGCGGTTAAGACGTCGCCCTCTCACGGCGAAAACAGGGGTTCGATTCCCCTATGAACTGCTATTTGATAACCTGGAAGTTTTTTCCAGGTTTTTTCTTTTTTATGCGTAATCTATAGTGCATGATAAAACTGCTTTGAATGAAAGACAGGCGAAAATAAAAACTATATTTATTGGAGGATTCCCATGAAGATTTTTAATACTCTTACAAGAACAAAAGAAGAATTTGTACCGATCAATGAAGGTAAAGTAGGAATCTATGTCTGCGGACCTACCGTATATGATTATATCCACATCGGAAACGCAAGACCAATGATCGTATTTGACACATTGAGACGGTATCTCACATATAAGGGATACGATGTAAATTACGTATCCAATTTTACAGATGTTGATGATAAGATCATCAAACGTGCAAATGAAGAAGGTGTTGATTCCAAGGTGATCTCTGAGCGCTTCATTGCAGAGACAAAGAAGGATATGGCAGCGATGAATGTACAGGAAGCTACGACACATCCAAAGGCTACCGAAGAGATCCCGGATATGATCGAGATGATCAAGACACTGATTGAAAAAGGACATGCATATGAAGTAAATGGCACGGTATATTTCCGTACCAGAAGCTTTGCAGATTATGGTAAATTATCTCATAAGAATATTGATGATCTGGAATCCGGACACAGAGCAGAGAATCATCAGCTTAAGGTTTCCGGTCAGGATGAGAAGGAAGATCCGTTGGATTTCGTTCTCTGGAAGCCAAAGAAAGAGGGAGAACCGTTCTGGGAGTCACCATGGGGAGAAGGAAGACCGGGCTGGCATCTGGAATGTTCTGTTATGTCTAAGAAATATATCGGTGATATCATTGATATCCATGCAGGTGGTGAGGATCTGATCTTCCCACACCACGAAAATGAGATTGCACAGAGTGAAGCAGCAAATGATAAGGAATTTGCAAGATACTGGATGCATAATGGTTTCTTAAAGATCAACAACGAGAAGATGTCCAAGTCACTTGGCAACTTCTTTACAGTAAGAGAGATCGCAGACAAATATCCACTTCAGGTTATCCGTTTCTTTATGCTGTCTGCTCATTACAGAAGTCCATTGAACTTCTCGGCTGATCTGGTAGAGGCATCCAAGAATGGTCTGGAACGTATCCTGACTGCTGTTGACAAGTTAAAGTCACTTGCGCCGGTAGATGTGGTGGGTTCCGATGTTTCTGTCGAGGCAGAATTAGATGGATATACGAAACGATTTGAAGCAGCTATGGACGATGATCTGAATACAGCAGATGCGATCTCAGTTATCTTTGAATTAGTAAAATATACAAATATCAATATTTCAAATGATACACCAAAGAAAACAGTAGATCTGGCAATCCGGACGATTGAGAAGCTGTGTGATATTCTTGGTATCATTACAGAGCGGGAAGAAGAACTGTTAGATTCTGATATCGAGGCTTTGATCAATGAACGTCAGGAAGCAAGAAAAGCAAAGAATTTTGCAAGAGCAGATGAGATCCGTAACATGCTCAGTGATAAGGGCATTATTCTTGAGGATACAAGAGAAGGAGTAAAATGGAAAAGAGCTTAGATCAGTATTTTACTGCGATATTGGGTGTAGAAGATTCCAATCCGGCAGAATATTCCGGGCTGGCGCTTGCTTATATAGGGGACAGTGTATTTGACCTTTTAGTAAAGACCGTTCTGGTATCAAAGGATAACAAGCAGGCATTCAAATATCATAAAGAAGCTATTCATATCGTAAATGCAGAGTCACAGGCAGGTTATATCGATCTGTTGGAAGAGAAACTGACCGAGCAGGAAATGGCGATATATAAGCGTGGAAGGAATACAAAGACACATTCCAAGGCAAAGAATGCATCGGTAGGACAGTACAGGAAAGCTACCGGTTTTGAAGCGCTGATCGGCTATCTTTATCTGAATAAAGAATATGACCGTTTATTTGAGTTGACAAGAGACTGCCTGGAATCAAAACAACTGATTGAGCATTTACAATCTGATGATGTGGATTAGAAATGGAGCATAAGCATGGAAGAAAACAGAAATGAAAAGTTTGAGATAGAGGGTAGAAATGCAGTTATGGAAGCATTTCGTTCCGGTAAAACAGTTGACAAGTTATATCTGCAGGATGGCTGTATGATGGCAGTATCAATTCAATCGTGCGTGAAGCAAGAAGCAGGAGACGATTATTAATTATGTTTCGAAAGAGAAGCTGAACCAGATGTCTTCGACCGGGAAACATCAGGGTGTGATCGCTCATGTGGCAGCCTATGAATATTCAGCGATCGATGAGATCTTTGCAAAGGCTGAGGAAAAAGGACAGCCGCCATTTATCTTTATTTTGGATGAGATTGAAGATCCTCATAATCTTGGTGCAATCGTTCGTACAGCGAATCTGTGCGGTGCACATGGCGTTATTATTCCGAAACGAAGAGCAGTCGGAATCACAGCAACAGTTGTTAAGGCTTCTGCCGGTGCAATCGCATATACACCGGTGGTTAAGGTAACAAATCTGGCGAAGACGATTGATGAATTGAAAAAACGTGGTATGTGGTTTGCCTGTGCCGATATGGATGGAGAACTGATGTACCGCTGCAATCTGACCGGACCGATGGGACTTGTGATCGGAAATGAGGGTACAGGTGTCAGTCGTCTGGTAAAAGAAAAATGTGATTATGTTGTATCTATACCGATGAGTGGTGATATCGATTCATTAAATGCTTCGGTTGCGGCCGGAGTATTGGGATATGAGGTTGTCCGTCAGAGGATGGGTGTAAAATAGGGGAGTACCAACGCCGTGTGTGTGTATGAAACAAATACCGATGAAGAAAATATCCGGTTGATCCGAGAAGAAAATGATAATGCCGCTTTTGAGTATCTGATCAAAAAGTATATGGGGATTGTAAAGAAAGAGAGTCGTGCCCTGTATATTATCGGTGCAGAAAATGAGGACATCATTCAGGAAGGAATGATAGGGCTCATTAAAGCTATCCGAAGCTTTGACGGAAGCAAAGGGGCATCTTTTTCTACATTTGCAAATCTGTGTATCAAGCGACAGTTGATCACTGCGGTGAAGCTGTCGAACAGGAAGAAGCATTCTCCGCTTAATTATTATGTATCATTTTATACGGAAAATGACGATGATGTTGCGCTTGTGGATGAGCTGCAGGCAGATCAGGCATTTGAACCGGAGAATCAGATGCTTGGGCAGCTGGAATCCCAGAAGCTTGCGGAGACGATTGATAAAAAACTCAGCAAATTTGAAAGACAGGTGTTAGAAGGATATCTTGCCGGAAAAAGCTATGATGAGCTAGCGGAAGCATTTGGAAAGCCGTATAAATCTATCGATAATGCGATCCAACGAATACGAAAGAAATTACGGGATATAGAACAGGATTAAAGATATAATTCTGGGGGAGCAGCTTATGATAAATGCTATAAATAAAAAGAATGGCCTGAGGAAAGTAATGATCATTGTCGGCATGTGCTTTGTCCTCGGGTTTTTTTCAGGATGTCTGGATTTATCGGATGAAACGAACGAAAATCAGACAGGGAATATAACAGAGAATATAACAGAATCGATTGACAGCACGAAAGCTACGTCAGATGGGCAGATAATCTCGGAAGCGAATACCGGGAGTATAACAGACGAGCTTGCCGGACTTACAGTTACTTTCTTAGATGTCGGTCAGGGAAATGCAGTGTTATTTTCCTGTGATGACCATTACATGATGATGGATGGAGGTCCGTCATCAGCATCTTCATTTGTCGTGTCATACCTGAAAAAACAGAATATAGAGTCTCTTGATTATGTGATCGCGAGCCATTATGATTCCGATCATATAAATGGTCTGGTGGGTGTGTTGAATGTATTTGACACAGAGACTTTTATCGGCCCGGATTATGTTGCAGATACAAAGATCTATGATTCGTTGATGGATAAGCTTGCGGCGCAGAACCTGACTGTTACATTTCCAAAGGCAGGGGATGCTTATACCTTTGGTGATGCGGTATTTACAATAGTAGCACCGATTACTTATAGTGATGATAATGAAAATGATAATTCTGTCGGAATTCGTATAACATATGGGGATCGTTCATTCCTGATCTATGGGGATGGAGAGGAAGCCGGTGAGCAGGCAATGATCGCATCCGGAGAGGAGCTTTCCAGTGACGTACTGATGGTCAGTCATCATGGAAGCAGAAATGCCACAACAAAAGAGATGTTAGAGGCTGTTAAGCCCAGTTATGCGGTAATCAGCGTTGGGGCAGATAATTCATATGGACATCCGACCGAAGAAGTGCTTGATCGTCTGGCAAATGCAGGATGTACGGTGTATCGTACGGATCTGAATGGTACGATTCAGGCATACAGTGATGGAAAAACAATTTCTTTTATCCCGGAACGGCAAGCAGATATGTCAGGTGTGGGAGAAAATCAGAATCTGTCGGATGATACAACGAAAACAGATAATGTAACAAGAGAGAGTACGACAGAGAAAGTTCAGACGGAAATAGAAGCAGGATCAGAAAAGGCAGCAGAGCATACTTATATTATTAATACAAATACAGGAAAGTTCCATGAGCCGTCCTGCCGTTCAGTAAAGCACATGAATGACAGCAATAAGAAAGAATATATCGGAAGCCGGGATGATCTGATCACGCAGGGGTATGAGCCATGTAAGATCTGTAATCCATAGGGTATGTTAAGAATGGGAGGATAAACGGATATGAAAAACAATTACAAATTTTTTCAGAATCGGGATTGTGAATTTTTCCCATGCCATAAAATAGAAAATGAAGATTCCTTTAATTGTCTGTTCTGTTATTGCCCCTTGTATCTGAAGGAAAACTGCCTTGGAAGTCCTGATTATATCTTAAATGGGAAAGGACAGAAAATCCGGGATTGCAGTAACTGTACGATCGTACATCGCCCGGAGATGTATGAAACAGTGATTGCACAGTTTCAAAAGCAGGACTGTGTGGTATTCGTCAGTATTTGGGATCTGAAGGATGAAATCATGGCGCGGATCGCAGAGATTGCTTCATGGGAACAGATGGAGCCGGAGAGCAGAAAAGAGCATAAGGATGAAGCCGAGAAAACGGTTATGCGTTTTTTATCCAGATACAATAATCGAAACCGGTATCTGGTACCTGTACTTTTGCAACCATTTTCCAGAGACTGTATTAAGTCTGATGGATTTATGCTCGGCAAAAAGAATATTTCATGCCGGATACTGGAACGAATAGATCCGTCAAAGATTACACAGGGATATCTGTATGCATTTCATGCCCCGGAGATCCAAATCGAGGAGATGGATTCATTACTTGGAACTTATTATCTGGAAACCTTTCAGATTGCATGTATGGATATTGTAAGAAAATGGATAAGAAAATACCTGGAACGAAAGCACAGTGTAGAGTTGGTGCATTACTGTAGTCCTTCTTTTGGACCCGGTTATTATGGAATGCCATTGGAAGCTGCCGGAATTCTTTGCAGCCTGATGGATACGGAACAGGTTGGAATCAGTTGGCATAAAGAACGAATGGAGCCGATGATGAGTCTGGCAGGAATTTATCTGATCAGTGAAGAACCACTGATACAGAACTGGAATGATTGTGAGAACTGTATCGGACAGTCCGTTGGATGTGAATACTGTATAAATAAATCCGGACATTAAAAAAGAGCTACTAACGGGAGTCGGACCCGTGACCTCCACATTACCAATGTGGCGCTCTACCACCTGAGCTATAGTAGCAACAACATTAGTTAATATATAGTAAAATGATGTATTTGTCAATAAGAGATTTACTGAAAGTTATTGAAAATTACTGAGTTTTGCTGAGTTTTAGAATTTGCAGTTGAGGCTTTATGTAAAATGTGATAGACTTAAAAAAGTCATGCTAATTATATGAAGGAGGCATTAATGATGGCAGAAGAATCAATCGGGAAAAATTTTATTGAACAGATTATTGATAAAGATATAGCGGAGGGCAAGGTAACGAAGGTGGTCACAAGATTTCCTCCGGAACCGAATGGATATTTGCATATAGGACATGCCAAATCCATATTATTGAACTATGGTCTTGCACAGGAATATGGCGGACAGTTTAATCTGAGATTTGACGATACGAATCCAACAAAGGAAAAGACGGAATTTGTAGAATCCATATTAGATGATGTAAGATGGCTGGGTGCCGATTTCGGAGACAGAGTATTCTTTGCGTCCAATTATTTTGACCAGATGTATGAAGCAGCAGTCAAGTTGATCAAGAAAGGCAAGGCATTTGTATGTGATCTGACAGCAGATGAGATCCGTGAATACAGAGGAACTCTGACAGAGCCGGGTAAAAACAGTCCATACAGAGATAGAAGCATTGAAGAAAATCTTGCATTATTTGAAGCAATGAAGAACGGGGAGTTCCCGGATGGAAGCAAGGTGCTTCGCGCAAAGATCGATATGGCATCACCGAATATCAATATGCGCGATCCTGTTATCTATCGTGTTGCCCGTATGACACATCATAATACAGGGATAAGTGGTGTATTTATCCAATGTATGATTTCGCTCATCCGATTGAGGATGCGATTGAAGGTGTAACGCATTCTATCTGTACACTGGAATTTGAGGATCACAGACCTCTATATGACTGGGTAGTACGGGAACTGGAATATGAGAACCCACCAAAGCAGATCGAATTTGCAAAGTTATATCTGACAAATGTAGTTACAGGTAAGAGATATATTAAGAAGCTGGTAGAGGATGGTATCGTAGATGGCTGGGATGATCCAAGACTTGTATCGATCGCAGCACTCAGAAGACGAGGATTCACTGCTTCTTCTATTAAGAAGTTTATGGAATTGGTTGGTATCTCAAAAAGCCAGAGCTCTGTTGATTATGCGATGCTTGAGTATTGTCTGCGTGATGATCTGAAGCTTACAGCAAACCGTTATATGGCAGTCCTGAATCCGATCAAGCTGGTGATCGATAATTATCCGGAGAATCAGGTAGAATATCTGCCGGTTGAAAATAATCAGGAAAATGAGGAAGCAGGCTCCAGAGAAGTTGCATTCAGCAAATATCTCTATATTGAAAGAGATGATTTCATGGAAGAACCGCCTAAGAAATATTTCCGTCTGTTCCCTGGCAATGAGGTACGTCTGAAGAATGCATATTTTGTAACCTGTACAGGATATGAGAAGGATGAAGATGGAAATGTAACAGTTGTTCACTGTACTTATGATCCTGCGACCAAGAGTGGTTCAGGATTCGAAGGAAGAAAGGTAAAAGGAACGATACACTGGGTATCAGCAGAAAGCGCAATTGATGCTGAAGTTCGTTTATATGAGAATATCGTGGATGAAGAAAAAGGTAAGCTGAATGAGGATGGTACTTTGAATCTGAATCCGAATTCATTGACCGTATTACAGGGATGTAAGCTCGAGAAAGCATTTGAAGATGCAAAACCCGGTGAAGCATTCCAGTTCCTTCGTAATGGATTCTTCTGTGTAGATTCCAAAGACTCTACTAAGGAGCATCCTGTATATAACCGTATTGTTTCATTAAAGAGTTCCTATAAGCCGGGAAAATAAAATTTAGCCTATTAAAAGTATGAAAAATGATATATCAGAATTAGAAAACAGAAAATTATATATCCTGATCTCCAAGACACACACAGTTCCTGCAAGAATCATCAAATTCTGGACAAAAGAGCCATATGCACATGCATCCATTGCATTGGATCTGGAGCTTCAGGAGATGTACAGCTTCGCCAGAAAGGGAATCTATAATCCATTCAACTGTGGATTCATTATAGAAGATATTGATACCGGAATATTTGGAAGAGATGTTGAAACAAGCTGTGTTGTTCTGGAACTGACCGTGACAGATAAGCAGTACAGACATGTACTGCAGGAGCTTGCGGCATTTAAAGCAAATGCTGATCGCTATCGGTATAATTTCTGGGGACTTTATGGTGTTATACGAAATAAGGCGATTGAGAGGAAATATAATTATTTCTGTTCCCAGTTCGTGGCAAGTGTGTTAGAACGTTCTGGTATACATATTCTCGATAAACAACCGGGACTTGTCAGACCGGATGATTTTCGGAAGAGCAGTAATGTTAAGGTGATTTACAAAGGACTGCTCAGAAGATATCGTGAATACCTGTGGACACATGATCTGGCACAGGCATTTGGCGGTCATGTAACCAAACAGGCAATGTAAAAAAGTGACAATATTGCTGTGAATTTTATACTATATAAAAAATACTGCGTACATTACACTCACTATTATGAAGCAAACCTGCCCGAACGCCAGTCCTTAGTGAGCCGTATAATATGGCAAACTTAGTACTGCTGCGTTGAGGGTAGAGCGAAAGCGTTTTGCGGAATAATATGTGAAGTGCAATGTACGCAGTATTTTTGTGTGTATCCTATGTTTATCAGGCAGTAATATTGTCGCTTTTTATTCTACAAATGTATGATTAGCCTTGATTATGCCGCGAGGCAGGGCATCCTTTGAGTTCTTCCATGGTTCATTCTTGAAGCGATAGTCGAATTTATCGATGAACCAGCCGATATCTCCGTTGACACGTTCCATGTTTTCAAAATATAAGTGATTCAAGGCTTCTATGAATTCTTCACATTGGTTTTTTGACAGCTTTGTGACAGCGGTATCGTAGAGGATACCGTAGTGGTAAGTACAGAAGCCCTTGCTGCTTTTGAAGGTATCCTTGAATTCAGGATCTTTTTTCCACATATGAAAGATCGTATCGACATAGCGGTCAAAGGTACGATTCATACGGTCACAGATAAAGCAGGAGCTTTCCAGTTCTTTGATATATGCACCGACACCGGAAAGATTTGACTGCTTGGAAAAAAGTCCCGGTTTTGCAGGAGCTCCTTTTTCTGATAAAGCTTTCAGATCCCGGATCGTTTTATCAGTGTGTGTCTTTAACATCAGAGCAAGTCCCAGACGATTCTTCTCCTTATATAACATGCTGATGTGATGGGAGCAGAAACCCATTTTATCTGTCATAGCACGGTTATCGTCTTCCATATAGCTTGGTCCCATCGTATATTCGATGGCATGTTCCTCCAGCGTTTTCTGCATCTGACAGAGAGGACATTCGCAGTCTGCATGAAAGGCATCGTTGACAGGAATTGTGTATAATTGTTCAGCCATAGTATTCTCCATTTCTATATATCATTTGGATAGCAGCTTTTGAACAGGCGTTATCCTGTATCATGTCAGAAATCATCGGTTCGATTCCTGTATTAGAAGCATATCATGCAACACTTGAATTTACAAATCAAAATTGCCGGTTTTCGTTCTGGATTCAGGGTATATTTCATATAATGTAAGAGACCTTGTCCATTTAATATATTTTTTATCATTTTAGGGGTTGATTTTTTCCACAAAATGAATACAATAATAATTGTGTTAGCACTCAAGAGATATGAGTGCTAGGAACTGCCGGAGTACATAAGGCAGATAAGAACGGATTTAATATGTTAGGAGGAATATATATTATGAAATTAGTACCATTAGGAGACAGAGTTGTATTAAAACAGTCCGTAGCAGAAGAGACAACAAAATCAGGTATTGTATTACCGGGGCAGGCAAAAGAGAAGCCACAGTATGCAGATGTTGTAGAAGTTGGTCTTGGCGCTGTTGTCGATGGTGTTAAGGTTCCTATGGAAGTAAAGGCAGGAGACAGAGTTATTTATTCTAAATACGCAGGAACAGAAGTTAAGCTCGGTGATGATGAATATATCATCGTAAAACAGAGTGACATTCTTGCAGTTGTAAGTGAATAATCAGATAGAAGAAAAACAGTTGGAGGTAGAAAGAAATGGCAAAGGAAATTAAATACGGAGCAGAAGCCAGAAAGGCTCTTGAAGCAGGCGTAAATCAGTTAGCAGATACAGTAAGAGTAACACTTGGACCAAAAGGAAGAAACGTAGTTCTTGCAAAGTCATATGGTTCACCACTTATCACAAATGATGGTGTTACAATTGCAAAGGATATAGAGCTGGAAGATGCATTTGAGAACATGGGTGCTCAGATCGTAAAAGAAGTAGCGACAAAGACAAATGATGTTGCAGGTGATGGTACTACAACAGCTACTGTTCTTGCTCAGGCAATGATCAATGAAGGTATGAAAAACCTTGCAGCAGGTGCTAATCCAATCATCCTCAGAAAGGGTATGAAGAAGGCTTGTGATAAGGCTGTAGAAGCAATTTCAGAGATGAGCCAGACAATCAACGGCAAAGAGCAGATCGCAAGAGTTGCATCTATTTCAGCCGGTGATGATGAAGTTGGACAGATGGTTGCAGATGCTATGGAAAAGGTATCAAACGATGGTGTTATCACGATTGAAGAGTCCAAGTCCATGAAGACAGAGCTTGACCTCGTAGAAGGTATGCAGTTCGACAGAGGATATATTTCAGCTTACATGTCAACTGATATGGAGAAGATGGTTGCAGAACTTGATAATCCATACATCCTGATCACAGATAAGAAGATCTCAAATATCCAGGATATCCTTCCGGTACTTGAGCAGATCGTACAGGGTGGTCAGAAGCTTTTGATCATTGCGGAAGATGTAGAAGGTGAAGCACTTACAACATTGATCGTAAACAAGTTAAGAGGTACATTCCAGGTTGTAGCTGTTAAGGCTCCGGGTTATGGTGACAGAAGAAAAGAAATGTTACAGGATATTGCTATCCTTACAAACGGTAAGGTTATTTCCGAAGAACTCGGTTATGATTTAAAGGATACGACATTAGATGACCTTGGTCGTGCTAAGAGTGTAAAGGTAACAAAAGAGAATACAGTTATCGTAGATGGTTTCGGAACAAAGGAAGATATTCAGGGCAGAGTAAATGTTATCAAGGCTCAGCTTGAGGAGACAACATCTGAATTTGATAAAGAGAAGCTTCAGGAAAGACTTGCAAAGCTTGCAGGTGGTGTAGCAGTTATCCGTGTTGGTGCAGCTACTGAGACAGAGATGAAGGAGCTAAGCTCCGTATGGAAGATGCATTAAATGCTACCAGAGCTGCTGTTGAAGAAGGAATCATCGCAGGTGGTGGATCAGCATATATTCATGCAGCTAAGAAGGTTGCAGAACTGGTTGCAGACCTTGAAGGCGATGAGAAGACAGGTGCTAAGGTAGTTCTTAAGGCTATGGAAGCTCCATTATTCCACATTTCAGCAAATGCCGGTCTGGAAGGCTCTGTTATCATCAATAAGATCAAAGAATCACAGCCGGGTATCGGTTTTGATGCATACAATGAGAAGTATGTAGATATGATCGAAGCAGGTATCATCGATCCTGTTAAGGTTACAAGAAGTGCTTTACAGAACGCAACATCCGTAGCATCTACATTACTGACAACAGAATCTGTTGTAGCTGATATTAAGGAAGATGCTCCAGCTATGCCGGCAGGTGCAGGTATGGGCGGCGGAATGGGTATGATGTAAAAATAAAATATCACTCATAAAGTTCAAATAGAGAATAAAAAGGAAGATAGTATTGTTTATTATCGTGTAAGATACATGATAGTGACATGCTATCTTTCTTTTTTTTGCATACGCATAGACTGTATTTTCAAACCCAGTGAAACATTTCATGCCGTTTTTCAGACATTTCGTGCACAGAATCCGGTAAGGAGAAATGATTATGGTACAATACCAGAAAATAACTTATTTGGAACAACATAATGAGACATACAGATGAAATTATACTAAATGTTGTATCATATGTTGTATTCAGATGAATGAAAGGGGATAAGAAAATATGGTAAGACGACTAAAAGAAAACAAAGTTACAGGCATCCTGACGGCCTTGCTGGTTGGCATTGTTATGTTTGTAGGCATGGGAACAATGAAAGTAAATGCAACAGAATACAGGTCAGGAACGATTGACCCTACGACTCTACAGGTAGGAGATACGGTTTATGTAGGAGTTGAGTTATCTTCAGACAAACAGATAGTAGTTTGCAAGCAATGTCATATGATCTGGATAACATACGGTGGCTCTTCGCAATATTGGATTGGAGACAGAATCAATTCTATTGTAAAGAGATCAGATGCACACAAAGATCATGCCGGTTATGTTGGATATAGTGAGTTTAGTTTTTACTTCACAGGAGGATATTTATCTAGTAATAATACTCCATATACAGTTATGGGAAACTCAAATCTTGGATATACGATTAAATACAATACAAATGGTGGTAGTGCAATAGCGGATGCTGTTAAACAGACACATATACCGAGTACATTTCCAACAACGACCAAAGCTGGATGTGATTTTATTGGCTGGTATACAGATGAAAATCTTACACAGCCGGTATCGCGAGAACTTTCAATATTTGAAGATATAACGTTGTATGCAAAGTGGTCGAAATCGAGTGTACACCAGCATACATTTTCTGATAGTTGGAGCAGTAATGCATATGGTCATTGGCATGCGGCAACCTGTGAACATAGTGATTTGAAGGAAGATTTCCAGGAACATTCTTATGGAACTGCAGGTGAAGCCAGATATACATGTTCAATCTGTAAGTATGTAGATGCAGACAAGAAAGCTGCGGCAGATATCGTAGATGCATCAAAGGTAGTATTAAAAGCAGATGAAGTGCAGGTTGGAGACAAGATTTATTTTGGTAATCAGTTATCGCCTAATAAATGGATCACTGTATGTAGGAAATGTCATATGATCTGGATCACATCTGCTGATTCTGATCCTGATAATATAGATGTAGGAATCAGTGATGGAGATCAGAAGTGTTATGAGGTTAAGCAGACGGATGAGCATAAAAACCATAAAGATGATGTTGGATATGCAGATTTTAATTGGTATACAACAAATTCAAACAGTCCATTAGAGAGAAATGTTCCATATACAGTTATCGAGAATGATAACCTTGGATATAAGATCACATATAACACAAATGGCGGAAGTGAAGTAACTGAAGCCGTACATCAGAAGAAGCTCCCGGATGTGCTTCCAACAACAAGTAAAGCTGGATATGAATTTGCAGGCTGGTACACAGACGAGGCACTCACAAAGGCGGCTGTGCCGGGTAAAGCATTAACAGGGAATACAATTCTTTATGCTAAGTGGACGGTGAAGCAGTCCCCTGTTGTAAAAGCAAAGCGGACAAAAGCAAACGATCAGGCATTAAGTTCCAAGTTCAGTATCACTACAGGAAAGTCGATTAAAGTAACATGGGGCAAGGTTGCAAAAGCAGATGGATATGATGTATATATGGCATATTGTAAGAAGGGAAAATACACCGTTGTTAAGTCTGTAAAATCTGCAAAGACCTTATCTGTGACGATTAATAAGCTGGATAAGAAGGCTGTAAATCAGAAAGATAATGTAAAATGTTATGTAGTTGCATATAAGAAGGTTGCCGGCAAGAAAGTGACCATCGGAAAATCCATTACAGGTCATGCGGTTGGCAAGAAGAATACGACTGTAACAGATGCCAAGAAGATTCAGATAAAGAAATCCACTTACAGCCTGAAAAAGGGAAAAACAGCTAAGATAAAAGCAACTATTGTTAAAAAGAATAATAAACTTCCACTCTTTGGTCATACAGCAAAATTCAGATATGACACATCAAACAAAAAGGTTGCAACTGTATCCAAAGATGGCAAGATCACAGCAAAAGGAAAAGGCACCTGTTATGTATATATCTATGCAGTAAATGGATGCGCTAAGAAAGTAAAGGTAACAGTTAAATAAAAGTAAATAGAAAGAAGTTGTAAATTCGGCAGTGGCTTGGATGGACAGTAGTCTGAGACCACTGTCGTTTTCTGTAGTAGACAACGACATAACAGTGTCAACCTGCGTGAAATTATGCCGTTTTTAACAGGATTTCTTCAGTGATTTAGCCTGTATGGGTTGACACTGTTTAAACAAGAATGCTATAAAGAGAAAAAGGTGGGTAATTCATAATTCAAATCTAAAAATCAAATATGGGGAGGTAATCTATGAAATTAAAAAAGAAAGTGTTTGGAATGTTGGCAGCAGTACTGCTGATGGTGACGGCTGTATTTATTGGAACGCAGGGTATGGGTCTGGTACATGCGGAGACTTTAAAGGTATCCATAAACGGAACCGAACTGCAGGATGGTAAATATTATGAATTTGGAGGAAGCGGAACGATGAGTGAGTGTGCCCCGGATTCGCTTCCTGAGGTATATATCTATTATGATGCCGGCATTATAGAAGTATAGTGGAGAGATCGCTCAAAGTGCAGAACTTCGTTATCGCAGAATGACTGATACAGAGGTATCTGTTACACTGAATCCGACAACATATACCTATGACAAAAAAGCAAAGGAGCCGGAGGTATTTGTGACCTATGCCGGACAGACACTGGCAAAAGATAAAGATTATACGGTTGCTTATGCAGATAACATAAATGCCGGAAATGCAGTTGTTACGATTACAGGTATGGGCATATATCATGATGAGACACAGGTACAGTTTAAAATCGAGAAAGCAGCCAAAGCAGCGCCAGCAAGGCTGACTGCCATAAATGTAAGTAAGGCAGGGGCAAAGGACGGAGCAATCGATAAGCTGACGACAGCAATGGAATACAGTACAGATGAGGTCCATTGGGTCAGTGTAACATCAGGCACAATGGTGAGTGGGCTTGCAGCAGGTAATTATTATGTACGATATGCAGAGACAGAGAACTATCTGGCATCTCCGACAATAAAGGTAGTGATCGCTGTTCCAGCGAGCTCCTATAAGCTGACAAATGCAAAGACAGCTGTTACTTTGGATACAACAAAATATGCTTATAACGGAAAGGCGAAGAAGCCTTTGGTAAAATCTGTAACTTTTGCTGGAAAGAAATTGAAAGTAGGAACTGATTATACAGTTACCTATAAGAAGAATAAGAATATTGGAAAAGCATCCGTGATCATCAAGGGAAAAGGCAAATATACCGGAGGCATAACCAAGAACTTTATAATATATGCAAAGAAAGGAACAACAGTAACATCTGGTGCATATAAGTATAAGTTTACCAGTGGCTCTGAAGTTGCCTTTGCAGGTATAAAGAGTACAAAGACCACAAAAGTAGTGATTCCAAAGACTGTGAAGCTTGGTGGAAAGACCTTTAAGGTAACTTCAATCGCAAAGAAAGCGCTGTACAATAAGACTAAAGTAAAGAGCGTAACGATGGGAGAAAATGTAAAGACGATCGGAGCATCTGCATTCCAGAAATGTAAGAAGATATCTACGATAACTGTAAAGACAACAAAATTAAAGAGTGTCGGCAAGAATGCATTTAAGGGAATAAAAGCAAATGCAAAGATCAAAGTGCCATCTAAGAAATTAAAAGCATATAAGAAGATCCTTAAAAATAAAGGACAGGGAAACAAGGTTAAAATTGTAAAGAAATAAAAACGGGAGCTTTTTAATGGAATATAAAGTGCGTAGGTTATAAGCAACAATTTACACACTTTATATTCCACTTTTTTACGGATTCGCCATTTCGGGTGAGCGGAAGCCTGGATACAGTAGTGTCAAACCAGCTCTGCTCACCGATCACATCTACAGGCATATAACCCTGTCCGGTTACGATCTTGAGCCGTGCTTCCTGTATTGTATCGGCAAAGAGAAATTCTCCATGCAGTCCGATGATTGTTTCATAGTACTCCTGTTCTTCCTTTTGACTGGTCTGATTCATGACGAGGATGCATGGAGTTTTTTTCAGATCGATGATTTCCAGGCCAGGCAATTTGCTGAGTGGATTTTTCGTGGATATTTCAATGTAGAGTGTGCTCTCAGCAAGAACCATATTGTTATATGCATCGGAGAATGCACGGCGCCGGTCATTTAAAGAAAGATCGATTACGCCATTTTCCATAGCGTGATATAATTCTTCATGACTTCCGACAGAGATCTGAACATCAACAGCCGGGATATTTTTCTGAAAATAAAGAAATTGCTTCAGATAATTCATTTCCGTTATATCCCTTATAATAGCCGATTCTTAATAGTTTATTGTCGTTAGCAGCAATACGTTTTGTTTCTCTGAGCAT
Organism: Clostridium sp. AM54-37XD; assembly: GCF_003478225.1. Taxonomy (NCBI): domain Bacteria; kingdom Bacillati; phylum Bacillota; class Clostridia; order Eubacteriales; family Clostridiaceae; genus Clostridium; species Clostridium sp. AM54-37XD. Next base: position 190,067 of record NZ_QUEV01000004.1, on the reverse strand, counting down.
CTGGGCTATGTTACTGGTAATGACAAGACTTTTTTCGATAGAAATGTTCCCCGGCAGGTGTGAGAGAAAAGGTAATGGCACTTATGACACATGAGGGCAGCGGACTTGGGAACAGTGAACGTGATCTCAGAAAGATCTGTCAAGGTGCAGAGATCATAAAGCCAATGGAGATCAAATTTGACTCACAAGGCGGTCCGGTACTGCAAACAGCAGAGAACAAAATTAATGATTGGATCGCAGAGGTGAAAAGAAGCCTATAGAGAGAGTTAATATTTATTTTCCACTTTTATGAGCAGTGTGCTATAATGACATGGATTAGAAATGACTAACTTGATGTTTTCAATTCTTGTGTTCTGGCGAAATTGTGCGCCATATGAATGTGAAAAATACAAAGTCGTCAGCTTCCATGGATCGTGACACGTTTTATTGCATTGAAAGATTATCTTATGATGATGATCGGAAGAGCAGGCGGAGTGGGTTTATTGAAAAAGGCATTTGCAACAGATGATTATACGAAGGAAGATCTGCAGTATGTGCCAGATGTTTTAAAGCATTGCAGCAGAAAGACATTATGGCGGACATTTGATTCCTGCAATAATTATAAAGTTCCCGAACCAGTTCCTCAAATAGATACGAAGCTTCACTACTGGTACACAAAGGATGAGGAAAAAGAGAGAAAAAAGGATATTGAATATGTGAAACGTCAATTTCCACAGACAGAATTTGAAGTACTGCCTAAATTAGACCATGCAGGACTGGTTCTGCTGAAACCGGAATTGTTTGAGATAATGATACAGGTGCTTTGATAAAGGAGAGGAGTTAGACAGCTATGAAAAAACAGAGATATACATATCTGAACGATGGATTTGAGGGAGTATTATATGAGGCAGAAAACAAGGATGACAGGCTACTGATCGTTATTCAGGGACTTAAGGGATTGGAACTGCCTGAGAAGTACGCGGAGTTATTTTCAGGGAAAGGGTATTCAGTTCTTGCCATGACTTATTATGGCGCACCCGGACAGCCGGATCAGATGCGGGCAATTCCTTTGGAGATGTTTCAGACTGCGGTTGACCGTATGAAAGAGTATGGAGATGGCAGATTTAGGCATTTTGGTATGTATGGTAATTCCAAAGGCGCAGGAATGGCGTTGCTTGCTGCATCAGTTGTTCCGGATATCAGTCTTGTTATAGCTGCATCTTCCTTTGGACATATTATGCAGGGCAGTGGTAAGGCAGATGCAGATCCCTGTAAGGCTATGGTTTCATATCGTGGATATGATTTCCCTTATGTTTCAAATAAGCATATGTTCTCCAACTTCCTGAAAAAATGTATAAAGGAACATCATGTGCGGCTGTTGTACTTTTTTGAGGAATGGGAGAAAGAGGGAACGATTGAGAATGAGATACCGGTAGAAAAGATCTGTGGAGATATTCTTTTTCTTACCTCTACACATGATGAATCTGTTCCGGCAAAGCATGATGCAGAATTATTGACAGCACGGTTAAAGCGGGAGAACTTCAGCTACGGCTTCAAACACATCAATTCAGAGACTGGCAGTCATAATCTCGGATATTTTCCGGTAAATAATGGTGCGCTCCCAAGAGAGAAGAAATATCCACAGGAATGTCAGAAAGCAAGAGAAGATACACTTGAAATCATTTTAAAGACATTAAATGCGTGGAGCGTAGCTGATTTGTAAAGAAAAAATATTTCTAGAATAAGATGTTGACACACATGGTTACATTTGATAATATTTATCGAGTAACTTAATATTCCATGAGGGAGTAGTTAGCGCGAAAGTGTGATTTGTCAACATTCTGATTATAATAAGAGAGTATAATCTGGCAAATCTTAAATAATGAGACTCATGTATATCGATTAACAGCTTGTGTAATATACACCGGCGGATAATTGATATACATGAGTCTTTTTTAATCTGTCGGACATACTTTATAGTAGCAGACAGTTCGGCTGACACCACTGGTATGGATAGAGAAAAAGGAGAATAACATGGAAAAATTCATTAACAACGCCCCGTTTGCTCTTGTAATTGTAATTCTTGTGATCGGTTTTGTACTGCTGATCAAAGGCGCGGATTTTTTTGTAGAGGGAAGCTCGAGTGTGGCAAAGAGACTGCATGTTCCATCTATAATTATTGGACTTACAATTGTTGCGATGGGAACATCACTTCCGGAGACAGCGGTCAGTGTATCAGCATCAATAGCAGGCAATAATGAACTTGCAGTTAGTAATGTAGTTGGTTCTAATATTTTTAATCTGATGGTTGTTATCGGAGTATGTGCAATATTAGCCACAGTAAATGTTGCAGGAGAAACGATAAAGAGAGATATTCCGCTTTCGCTTATATGTGCCGGACTCTTAATGCTTTTAGGAATAATCGGCCTTGGAGACAAAACAGGCATGACGCTGGGACATATGGATGGTGCTATATTTGTTGGTTTATTTGCAGGATACATTTTTTACATGATCAGGATTGCATTAAAGGCCAACAAAGAAGGAAAGAAAGTTGAGATTGAAGGTGGCTCGGATGAGGAAATTAAGCTTGTATCCGTTCCGGTCAGTATTCTGTTTATCGTTGGCGGAGCAATAGCGATTGCAGTCGGAGGGGATGTGACCGTTGATGCGGCATCAAGAATTGCAAGTGATCTCGGAATGAGTCAGACACTGATCGGACTTACAATCGTTTCGATAGGCACGTCACTCCCGGAGCTTGTGACCTCAATTGTTGCAGCCAGAAAGAATGAAGTTGATATGGCACTTGGTAACGCGATCGGTTCAAATATTTTTAACATACTTATGGTACTTGGTATTGCATCAGTGATCAGTCCGATCAGTATAATCAGAGAGAATATTATTGATCTGTGTGTACTGGTTGCATTTACTGTGTGTGTATGGATATTCGCAGGGACAAAGAAGAAAATCGGAAGAATCGAAGGTTTGTGTATGGTTGCGCTCTATGCAGTATATGCAGTTTATATTGTTATAAGATAAATGTGGGTATAACAAATGATATTATTTTTAAAGGTATTTTTTACGGAATTCATAGCGGAGATGGGAGACAAGACACAGCTTATGTTGATTGCTCTTACGTCTAAGTACAAATTAAAAGATATCATAATAGGAACTGCTGCCGCAATTCTTGTACTGAATGGTCTGGCGGTTCTTGCAGGTGGACTTGTCAGCGAATTTGTTCCGGAATGGCTCATTAAGAATATTGCAGCACTTGCATTTCTTTACTTCGCAGCATCAACGATTTCCGATGGCGACGAAGAGGAAGAAGAAAACGGAAGATCAAAGATCAAGTTTGCGCCATTGGCTGTTTTCTGTACTTTTTTGTAGCTGAGCTTGGAGATAAGACTCAGCTTACCGCTATAACATTTGGTGCGAATGAAGGTATGGGGGCAGCACTTATTGTATGGATCGGTTGTTCCCTCGGACTATTTGCAGCGGACATTCTTGGTATGCTGGTCGGTTATCTCTTAAAGAGCAAAACTCCGGATGGACTACTTAATACACTGGCATTTGTGATATTCTCGACATTTGGTGTGTATACACTTTATCAGGGACTTAAGCTTATCTCTTCGAGCGTCTGCCGGATTCCGGTATTGCTGATACTTATAGCTGTAGTCGTTATATTTGCAGGCTTATGCGCATTCCTTTTCGTAAGGCAAAAAAAGAAAAAAGAGGAAAAAATATAGGAAACGAATAGAATACAAATCTCGTTTCGTTAAAATAAATAGTCTTAATGTCAACGATTCGATTAACAATTTTGATAGATTATTGCGTGAAATAGTAGAAATAGTGCCATTTTTGTTTGATATTATACAAGAAACACAGAAAGATATATCGTATTATTGATAATATATGTTATATTTGTATGTAAGGAGAAAACATGATGGTTGAAAGGAAAACATTATCGCAATTATCTGTGCCAATATGCCTGGAAACTTTATTCTATATGCTTTCAGGGATGGTTGATACACTTATGTTATCATCTGTAAGTGATCAGGCTGTGGGAGCAGTGGGAACAGCAAATACTTATATAGGTGTTTTCATTGTTATGTTTGGAGTGATATCATCGGGTATGATAGCTGTTATGTCACAAAATATCGGAGCGGGAAGACCCGGGATAGCATATCAGGCCAGACAGCTTGGACTTATGTTTAATGCGTTCATAGGTATTCTGATGTCTGTTGTTCTTGCAATTTTTTCCGGTAGAATACTTAGAATAGTAAGTATTGCTCCTGCTTTGTTTGAACCGGCTGAAACATACCTCAAAATTGTTGGTGGAACATGTTTTTTAAATGCGATTATTCCTATTTTTTCCAGTTATTTGAGAGTATTTGGATATACAAAGCATTCCCTGATAGGAACTATTGTTGGAAATGTTCTTAATATAATACTAAATTCGGTATTCTTATTTGTATTTAACTGGGGAGTAATGGGAGTTGCCATTGCCACGGTTATTTCAAGGGTTGTAAATCTTGTTATTGTAGCGGTGATGGGCGCTGTACTTATAAAAGCAAAACAAAGTCCTGATCGTATTTTGCCGCGAAAGATACTTGCGCAGATTGTTAAAATAGGTTTTCCTTCTGCATTTGAAACAACACTTTATAATATAGCAATGACATTTATAGTGCGTTTTATGAATCAGATGGATGCTAACGGAATGAATGTCACAGCTCGTTCGTATGCTATGCAGATAGCAAATTTCTCATATTGTGCAGGAGCTGCACTGGCACAGGCTAATGCTATTATGACAGGCTGGAGAATCGGAGCAAAGGAGTTTGAAGAATGTGACAGGGGTATAAAAAAAGCAGAGATATATGGCCTTGTAATAGCTACATGCTTCTCTGTGACATTTGCACTGTCCGGACACATTATAGTGCATATATTTACGGATGATGCACAGATGATAAGTCTTGTGGTAAAATTGTTAATAATAGATATATTCCTTGAACTTGGAAGGGTGACAAATCTTGTGTATAGTCAGGCGTTAAAAACCAGTGGAGATGCAGTTTTTCCGGTTATAATGGGTGCAATTTTCATGTATCTGTTTGCGGTTGGTGGTACATATTTTCTTGGAATACATTTGGGCTTTCTGGCGGTAGGAGCATATATTGCCATGGCAGGTGATGAATGTGCGAGAGCTGTTGGAATGGTGCTTCGATGGAAAAGCGGAAAATGGAAAAGTAAGAGTCTTATAGAACTATAGGAGAGATTATGTATTTTGAATTAAAGGAAAATAAACCACATGGTACAAAGGATGATCCGTTCAGTACATATCACATAGAGAATGCGGGGCAGTCCTTTCAGATACCGGTACATTGGCATGATGAATTCGAAATTATATATGTAAAAAGTGGCTTTTTGACTGTAAATATATCAGGAGAGAACTATATCGGGAAACCCGGGGATGCCTCGTTGTATCACCGGGCAATCTGCATTTTATGGGTTCAAAGACCGATACTGTAGATTATTTTACTTTTCTTTTCCCATTGAAATATATATCATTTTATACAGATGATATACTAGATGATAGATTACTTGAACCATTAGACAGTGGTCGTCTGATGATTAGTCCCAGTGTAAAAGATACGATAAAAGAATTGTGTGAGCAGTTAATTGAGATATATAAAACAAAAAAGAGTGAAAGAGAGTTGAACATAGCGACGCAGATAAAGACCAAAATAATTCTTTTACAATTTATTCTTGAAATGTGGGAAAAGGGATTTATAGTAGAAAATAACACAAGTGGTAGAAATATTGTAGAAAAAGAAATGGTCTCGTATATACAGCAGAATTTTACAGGAAAAATATCATTAAGAGAATTTGGGGAGCAATTTCATCTTTCTGAAAAATATATATCCAGATATTTTAAGGAGCATTTTCATATTACACTTTCACAATATGTGGCGTATTTACGGTTAGAGTATGCAAAACAGCTGTTGCAAGACACCGATATTTCTGTTACAGAGGCAGCAATGCGGAGCGGTTATCAAAATATAAGCTATTTTATCAGAAGTTTTAAAAAAACATACGGAGTTTCTCCGTTAAAATACAGAAAAAAGCAAGTTGACTGTATGCAATAACATTGTATTGGCCGCGTTAGCTCTGATTTTGTAATGTTTTACGTTTTATGGAGGAAAATGATAATGTCAAAAGATGAATATTTAATTACAGATGCCCCTATTAAAGCACTGACTGTATTTGCAATGCCTATGATTCTGGGCAGCTTCTTTCAACAGGTATACAATATGGCAGATTCAATCATTGTTGGTCAGTATGTCGGTGCTCCTGCACTTGCGGCAGTTGGCGCCTGTGCCGCACTGACAAATGTTTTTATCTGTATAGCACTTGGTGCCGGGGTAGGGGCGGGAGTGCTCGTAAGTCGCTATTTTGGAGCCCAAAATTATAGCAAAATGAAAACAATTGTATCAACATCCTTGATCAGTTTTTTGATTTTAAGCGTACTTTTGGGTATCTTCGGTTTTTGTTTTTCTCGTTTTATGATGACTGCATTACAAACACCTGCTGATATACTGGAGGAAGCAGTGTTGTACCTTCGCGTTTATTTTGTGGGATTTCCGTTTCTGTTTATGTATAACATTCTTTCAACGATGTTTAACTCAATCGGTGAATCGAAGATTCCGTTAGGCCTTTTGATAGTTTCTTCTATTTTGAATATTTTTATGGACTTTTGGCTGGTGGCCGGTCTTGGTCTGGGTGTGTTCGGTGCCGCTCTCGCAACTCTTATTGCACAGGGAATTTCCGCCGTGTTCTCGCTTTTGATTTTCTTTAGCCGGATGCGTCGATATAAAAGTCCCTTTAACTGGTTTGACAGGCAGGAACTATCTTCTATGCTTCAAATTGCCGTTCCGTCTGTTCTGCAGCAGTCTACAGTGTCAATTGGTATGATGATCGTACAGGCTGTTGTAAATCCATTCGGTACGCAGGCGCTTGCAGGTTATGCAGCAACGATGAGAGTAGAGAATGTTTTTTCATTGATATTCGTATCCATTGGTAATGCAGTTTCACCATACGTTTCCCAGAACTATGGTGCAAAGAAAATTGAACGTATCAAAAAAGGATATCATGCTGCGTTGGTGTTGGATGTATGTTTTGCAGTGCTTGCTTTTGTAGTTATTGAAACACTGCACACACAAATTTCTTCGCTATTTCTTGGTAAAGATGGAACTGCTTTGGCGTATCAAGTATCTGGCGATTATATGAGATGGCTTGGTTATTTTTTCATTTTTATGGGTATTAAGATGGCAACTGACGGAGTCCTTCGCGGACTTGGAATTATGCGTCCGTTTCTCATTGCAAATATGGTAAACCTTGCGATACGCTTGTCGGTTGCATTGATTTTTGCACCCCGTTTCGGTATTGCGTTTGTCTGGCTTGCTGTACCGGCCGGCTGGCTTGCAAACTTTTTGATTTCGTATGTGGCACTTAGAAAAAGCTGGAGAATTCAACTAAAATTATACAGCAATTAATAAGGAAAAGAAGTTGGAATGATATAAAAGAATTTGAGTGATTAAAATCAATTTATACGTTTGTAAGAGATGAAATTTTGAAATGATTATAAATAATCGGTAGATGCTGTTGGATAGATTGTTAAGGGAGGTAGGAAATGAACAAGATTATATACAGAAAGACTACAAAAGCTGATATGAAAATTCTGATGAAGCTGAGACTTGAAATGCTTAGAGAAGTGAATGGCTTGTCCGGTGAGTATGAATATGACGAGAATTTTATCTTTGAGAGCAGAAGATATTTTGAGTCAGGGGAACAGACTACGGTTATTGCGTCTGATGGAGAAACTCTTGTAGGCTGTGCAAGCTTATCCTATACATGGATTATGCCAACCTTTTCGCATCCAACAGGTAATCGGGCGCATTTAATGAATGTCTATACTCGCGCAGATTATAGAAGAAGAGGAATTTCTAAGAAAATGGTTGAGATTTTGATTGATGAGGCAAAAGAAAATGGTGTGACAGAAATAAGCCTGGATGCAACAGAGATGGGAAGACCGTTGTATGAATCGTTAGGGTTTAAAGCATCTGATTCGTGTATGGTGATGGATTTGGAGGGGTGATATTGATGAAGATTATAGAGATCACAGAAAATAAAAAACAATATCTTGATTTGCTGTTATTGGCAGATGAACAGGAACTATGATAGAACGTTATCTTTATAAAGGCAAAATGTATGTATTAGATGATAATGGGATTAAATGTGAGTGTGTCGTTACCGATGAAGGAAATGGTGTGCTTGAAATAAAAAATATTGCAACTGTTCCGGAATATCAAGGAAAGGGATATGCAAAAGCTTTAATTGATTTTATTGTTGAGAGATACGGAAAGCAATATGCTATTTTGCAAGTGGGAACAGGGGATAGCCCGCTTACAATACCCTTTTATGAAAAGTGTGGTTTTATCCGTTCACATAGCGTACCACATTTTTTTACAGATAATTACGACCATCCAATATATGAAGATGGAGTACAATTGGTGGATATGATATATTTGCGAAGACGGTTATAAAGAAAATTGTGATTTGTTAGTTTATACACAGATGCATTAATGTTGTTAGATCAATATGATCATCAATCAATAGAAAAGACAGAAGGTAATAAATCAATCTATAAAATAGGAGGTGTCAATATGATAGAAACAGAAAGACTTATTCTAAGGGAATATACAATGGGGGACTTTGAAGCATTATATGAAATTGTTTCTGATCCAGAGACAATGCAGCATTATCCAGCACCTTTTGATGTTGAAAGAACAAAAGGATGGATTTCTTGGAATTCAAAATATTGATGGAGAAATGCTTCCGGAAATAGGATATCATATTCACAAAAAATATTGGCGTAAGGGGTTTGGAAAAGAGGCTGCAATCGCAGTCCGTGATTGGGCATTTGAACATACGGACTATGACATTATTTATTCTTATATGAAATATACAAATGTTGGTTCTTATAATACAGCTATAGCGAATGGGATGAAAAGGGTTAAAGTATATGCTGACTCTAAAAATACAATATCATATGCTTATGCAATTACAAAAGCGGAATGGGAAAAATTAAGATAATTCCCTAGTTGTGAATAACAATATTTAAAGAATAGTATTGGAGGAAAATATCTTATGTTAGATTTGACAGTGAAACATAATGAATTAACAGCAGAACAATTTATTGAATTGTGGGAAACGGTATGGGGAGATGGACCGTCTCTTGAACAGACAAGGTTAGCAATGAAACATACTTTATTCAGAGTTTCTGTATGGGACGGAGATCTCATTGTTGCTATGGCAAGAATGAATGGTGATATGGGACTTAATTACTATATTAAGGATGTTGTTGTCAGACCTGAATATCAGAGAAAAGGTATCGGAAAGATGTTAATAAATGAATTAAGAAGATTCATAAATGACAATGGAGTTAAAGGTACAGACATTTTTGTGGAATTATGTGCAGTCCCTGATAAGATTCCATTTTATGAAAAGTTTGGGTTTGAGGCAAATGAGGCACAAAGATTGAAAAAATATCATCATGTAGAGTAATGATAAATCGCAATTAGTTTTATTGCTTTTTTCTTGATAATTACATATAATGTAAACGAGCAAGTACACTTGCTTGATTTAAGTGCGTTGCTACTTTGAGTGCAAACCTTTAATTTAAGTGCTTTGCAGCTTAAAATGCGAATTGTTAATTTCAGGGAGATAAGATGATTAGCTCCCTGTTTTGCTATACTATGGAGATAAAAATGAAAAACAAATCGGTGAATGCGTTCTATACGGCTGAGATTTTAGCACTTGTAGTTGCTTTGATTTTCTTTGCGGCCGGTATGCCGAAGGTGGTCCGGATATGCCTGTAAGAAGAATCATACAACAGGAACTGTAACATATCAAAGTTCTCGGCAGAACTCCAATCATGTCAAGGTACATAGCGGAAATGATGTCAGAAATTACAAATCACGTTATGGGAAAGGCATCCGGTCAACTTATACGGTGCTGCAGATTAAGGCGAATTCGCCTGTCAATGGTGCCGATGTGTTCTGGTATGAGGGAAATTGCAGCACTCTGGGCAGTAAGAATGTTTATATAGGCTATAATGATAATTCCATGTCGGTCTTATCACAGTTTGAACTGGTAATGACGATCATAAGCGGTGCATTTTTATTATTACATGCAGTTTCTGCGCTGTTAATGAGTAAGAAAAATTCATATGGAGGGAAGCTTTTCTGGTTTTTAAAATTTTGACCAATCCTGCCGGAAGTCATTTTATATTATGACAGAATTAAGTTGATAAAACAGAAAAATTAGAAATTTTAGAGGTATAAAGAATGATAAATTTAGTAGCACTTCCGTGTTTATGTGTAGATGTTTTTGATGGAACTGATGAACTATATGCTGGCGGTGAAGCCCTTAATTTTGCAGTCCATGCATCAAAATTTGGGGAGTTCAATGTTTCAATATTGGGTGCAGTTGGACAGGATTCTTACGCAAAATTTATTATGGATTCTATTTCTGATAAGAGAATAGATGTAAGCCACGTAAGAGTAGAAAAGGATAAAGTAACAGCGAATAATCGTACATATCTTACAGCTGGCGGTGACAGATATTACAAAGATGATTCATGGACGGGTGATATTGTTGATAAAATGATATTGAACCATGATGAATTGGAGTTTATCAAAAAATCAGATGTTGTATTTGTACATTTTTGGGCAGGCTGTTTTGGACAAATTATAGATTTAAAAAAGAATAACAATTTCAGATTGGCAGTGGATTTTGTAGAATATCGTAATTTTAAAGAAATGGAAAAATATGCACCATATATAGATTATTTCATGATTAGTGGAGAGAAATCAATTCTCCCAATATTTGAAGCGTTTTCAGAGAAGTATAAAGGGCTATTTAATGTGTCTTTAGCTGATAAGGGAAGTGTTACATATCATAATGGTGAAAAGTATTTTGTTCAAGCTAATAAAGTTAAAGAAGTAATTGATACTACAGGTTGTGGAGATAGTTACCATGCAGGCTTTGTATGTTCACATTTGATAAATGGGAATATTTATGAGGCTATGAGAGTTGGGACAGAATTAGCAACAGAGACGCTGTCTCATTATGGTGGATTTTAAGAGAAAGAGAGTTTTTTGGGGCTGTCATTTGTGGAGAAGCCTCCCTATTTTGGATGTCCAAGTGGAAAGATAGGATTGTTGTCCAGTATGTTTACTGATCCGGAATATAGAAGAAGAGGTATTGCAAAGGAGCTGCTATCCCGCGTTATAGATGATGCCAGGGAATATGGCTGTGGAACAATACAGATTACGGCGTCTGATATGGGAGTTAAATTATATACGGATTTTGGATTTGTACATAATGGTAACTTCATGCAATATAAACTTTAACGGCTATAGTATTTCTGATTGAAAAGGGCAGAAAACAGAGAGGTTGCGATAAAATTATGGTTAGGGAAATAAATAAGACAGAACTTAATGAATTATTAGAGTTATATTTGTATCTTCATGAAGATTCGATTCCGGAAATGACAGAAAGCTTGAAAGAGACTTGGAATATTATTATGAATGACATGAATCATCATATAATAGTTTTTGAGATAGATGATAAAATAGTGTCTTCTTGTGTTTGTGTAATCATTCCAAACCTTACAAGAGGGGTAAGACCATATGCGTTTATTGAAAATGTTGTGACACATTCAGATTATAGAGGACACGGCTATGCTACGAAATGCTTGGAATATGCAAAGTACATAGCGGAGCAGAATAACTGCTATAAGATGATGCTTCTGACAGGATCAAAAAAGGAAAGTACATTAAGATTTTATGAGAATGCAGGATATAATAGTTCTGATAAAACTGCTTTTATTCAGTGGCTTGAATAACAATAGTTAAAGAACACTATGAGATAGTTGGAACAATTTTGCGAGAGGAATATTTCCAGAAAGAGATATTAAGGTGAATTATGGGATTATTTGATAAAATAAAAAGAGGAAAAAACAATTTGACGATTGGTGCGATCATAGGCGAAGAGTATGAGCAGCAGTATTTTGATGAGTGTAAATATATTTGGAAAAATTATGTTCCGCAAGCTGGACAAGCAGATAATCTGCAGGGAGAATTATTAAGAGAAATAGAAAAGATCCGAAGTGAAGCCCAGGATAATGGAAATATTAACTGGGATGATGACTATTCCTATTTTTGTGATTTTATCAGTGGAAAATTAACGGAACAACCTATTTTTTCAGAAGTCGAGAAACAAGAAATTAATTTAATAATGGCTTACATAAAAGAATGTGGAACATACGCCCAAAAATTCTACAGCGGGAAAAAATCAGAGAACAATGTGGATATGGAGAAGATTGCATATGTGAATGATAATTTGTACGATAGATCTGCGATAAAATAGGACGCCTACATAAAGAAAATGGGGAGCCGATGCCATACGAGAAAAATGACGATATTGTGAGATGATTTCAAGAAGAGTGTTGGAGAAAAAGCTTTTATGAAAAGCTTGGCTTTAAGGCAAATACGGAGGTAATGTTATTATGATCTTGTGCTTTTCCGGAACTGGTAATAGTCGTTATATAGCAAAGAAAATTGCAGATGAATTGCAGGACGAGATTGTAGATATGAATGCAAAAATCAAGGCAACAGATTATTCGCCAATGAAAACAGGCAGAAATATAATCGTAGTGGTTCCAACTTATGCGTGGCGTATTCCACAAATTGTATCGGAGTGGCTTTGTAAAACGGAACTGCTTTCTGCAGAACGCATTTGGTTCGTGATGGACTGTGGAGGCGAGATTGGGAATGCAGCGAAATATAATCGGCACCTTGCGGAGCAAAAACATTTATGGTATATGGGTACAGCTCAGGTTATTATGCCGGAAAATTATATTGCTATGTTTGGTGCACCGAAAGCAGAAGAAGCAAGAAAGATTGTTAGAAATGCGGAACCTGCTATTATGGATATAATTGCGCACATTAAGGCAGAGCAGCCGTTCGCTGTACCAAGAAACAATCTTTATGACCGGTTAATGAGTGGTCCGGTAAATCCGATTTTTTATCATTTCTTTGTGAAATCTGATGCATTTCGTACGGATGCTACCTGTGTCGGTTGTGGTCAATGTGTTAAGAACTGTCCATTGAACAACATTACGCTTAAGGACAGAAAGCCTGTATGGGGAAAGCAATGCACTCATTGTATGGCTTGTATTTGTTATTGCCCTACAGAAGCTATTGAGTATGGAAAAAAGAGTGTTGGAAAACCGCGTTATCATTTCGAACAATTAGAGAGCAGATGATTTATAAATCTCTGTACGGAAATTAGGAATTGATAATTTGAATAATTTCCAGTTTGAAGGAGCGACAATATATGAAGTATTTATATTTGCATGGACTAGGACAAAAACCGGACAGTTGGAATAAAGTAATAAAAGAAACGAAGGTATCGGAAAGTAGTGTTAAATTGAGTTTGGCAGAGATGTTAGAAGGAAAATCTGCTACATATAAGGAATTATATTCGGCATTCTCATCAGAATGTGACAAGGTGAACGATGAAATTGTCTTATGTGGGCTTTCTCTAGGCGCTGTTTTGGCACTTAATTATGCGATGGACCACCCAGATAAAGTAAAGGCGCTCGTATTAATTGCAGCACAATATAAAATGCCAAAAAACTTATTGAAAGTTCAGAATATATTGTTTCATCTTATGCCGATTCGCATTCAGTAAAATGGGTTTCAAAAAAACGGATGTTATCAGCCTGTGCGGGACGATGGCTGAATTGGATTTCAGTGACTCACTGCATAAGGTGTCTTGCCCAGTATTGCTCATTTGTGGAGAGAAGGACACTGCAAACAAAAAAACTTCAAAAGAACTTTGCCATTATTTGAACAATCCCTACTTCCATGAACTTATGAAAGCAGGTCATGAAGCAAACATAGAAGCTCCGGAAGAGTTGGCGATCGTGTTGCAGAAATTTTATGATAATATCAGAAAAAAAACGTAACAAATTTATGACCAGTGACGAAAAAATGTAATATTGTAGCGATATAAGGCAAGAAAAATGTAAAAAACAAAACTGATAAGGCAAGAAAAAGTTGAAATAACGGTAGAATAGACCATAAAAATGTGGCATACTATCTGCGGATCTGTACGTTTTTCGACTCTAAAGTATATGGATCAGGAATGGATGGTAAATATACCATTGTATGCGGTATGTAATTTATAAATCGGAATTTGCGAAGGTAATTATGATAAAGTTTTTGAATGATATAAGGAATGCAGAAAAAACCAATATCCAATAATAGAAAAATTATAAATACTATAGCTGTATTGTTCCTTGGAATAGCTTTGGGTACTTTTTCAAAATTTTTGGATTTTCGTCAAGCTGAACTTCCCAGTGTGCTTATGGCAATAGATGGAGCATTAGATGTTCACAATTTCCTTGGACGTTTTGCAATCTGGGTATTGATTGCACTGTGTATTTCTATTTATAGCAATTTATTCAGTGAATGGAACAGGTGGTACATATGACTGTGTTGCTTTAATGGCATATTATGTCATTTGCAAATCAGTGACAAATCTTGACGAGATAGAAGAGATAAATGAGAACTTATGGAGGATAGAAAATGGTTAAACCTATTGTAAAAGATATTCTTTTTCTGGGACAGAAATCCGTTCCGGCGACACCGCTTGATATGAATGTGGTAAATGATCTTCGGGATACATTAGCTGCAAATCGTGAGCGTTGTGTCGGAATGGCAGCAAATATGATCGGGTATAAGAAAAATATGATTATTGTAAGTGCCGGACCTGTAGATATGATTATGATCAATCCGGTGATCTGTTCAAAGAGTGGACGTTACGAAACAGAAGAAGGTTGTCTGTCATTAGAGGGAAAACGAAAAACAACGCGGTATAAGAAGATAGAGGTAGAGTTTCAGGATGTTGGTTTTATAAAAAGGAAGATGGCATTTGAGGGATTTGTGGCACAGATTATTCAGCATGAGGTGGATCACTGTAATGGGATAGTGATATAACAGGAGACAAACATGGAAAAAGACTCAGGCAAATGGATCATGTATGGTGTAGACTGGGATGATCCGCAGGAGTCATGGAATACCATCGTTCGGCACACGCATGATATTTATCCGATCGCAACAAATGCACAGATAAAAAAGCTTTTGAAATAGACTCAAAGAAATTTATTATATTTAATCAAATTTATCTCATGTGCAGGATAGGAGCACATATGACAGGCAGGAAACAGCAGGTTGCTTTTCATAACATGGATTTGTCTGTATGATATGGCCATGGAGGTGACGGCTATGGAAACAAAAAATATTATTTTAGAACTTCGTACAAAGAGAGGCATGTCACAGGATGAACTGGCTGAGAAAATAATGGTGACGAGGCAGGCTGTATCACGTTGGGAGAATGGAGAAACAATTCCTAACACAGATACATTAAAGCTTTTATCGAAGGAATTTGATGTATCGATCAATACACTACTGGGAGAGCCTAGAAAACTTATCTGCCAGTGCTGCGGAATGCCGCTTGAGGATGACACAATCATAGGACATAATAGTGATGGTTCATTGAATGAGGACTATTGTAAGTGGTGTTATGCGGATGGAACATATACCTATAGTGATATGGATGAATTGATAGATGTCTGTGTTAAACATATGGTAGATGAAAATGTTACAGAGAATCAGGCACGTTCCTATATGAAGGAACTTCTTCCGAAATTGGATTACTGGAAAAGATATGAAGAACTGAGTGATGATGGTCAGTTTGATCAATTCAAGAAGAAATTAATTAGGGAAATCAATGATCTTCATGTAGAAGGTCTGCCCGAGCTGAAAAGACTGAATGCCCTTGTTGGAGAATATGTGAATTTAGAATACAGGCTTCCGAATGGAGAAAAAGTGAAATTCCTGGATGACCGGAAAACATATTTAGGCAATCAGCTTGAATGTGAATTTGGCGGAGACAGATACTTTGGAGTTCTTGCAGATATGGATTTTATTCTGATTTCAACATATGAAGCTCAGGGCAAAGATCCGGAACTGATAATTTATAAAAAAAGATAACTGATAATTTACAAAAAAAGATAATTGCTTGACAAATCATCTTTTTGTGCTATACTTCATGCCAACAGAATAGTAAAAAATAAGTACGCAAGGGTGTGTTACATCGGTTGCGTACTTTTTTTGTTTTATGAAATACAAGGGAGGTGGAAACTGGTGAAGACCCTTGAAACAAATGACTGGCTGGTCATGAACAGTATCATATACAAGATCTACACAACCGGTGATTTTGATGCCATGCGGACACAGTTTCTGGAACAGATCAAGACCGTCATTGATTTTGACAGTGCAGATTTTTATCTGGCATCATCAAATGAGAAAGAAAATCTGGAACGTCCGGTATTCCTCAACTGTGATGAAGACTTGTCAGATATTTATGAGAATATGGATTACAGCCGTGGTATTATGTTCAGTGGCAGGAGTATGGTATACCGGGAAACTGATATCATATCTGATGAGAAAAGAGTTCAAACCGAATATTATCAAAGAGTATATAAGCCAAATAACTGGCATTATGCGTTACAAATGATATTTGGACGGAACAAACATTTTCTGGGTGTGGTGACACTATATAGGACGATTGGTAAAGAGGACTTTACATATGAAGATGTATTCCTGATGGATATGCTTAAGGATCATATGGCATACCGGTTGTCACAGGACAGAAACAATCAGATGACCAGTCAGGAGAAAATGACGCTGACACAGGCAGTAAAGACCTATGATCTGACGAAGCGGGAGCAGACCATATTGCAGCTTTTGCTGCAGGGAATGGAGAATACGGAGATCTGTGACCATTTATCCATAACGGTAAATACACTAAAGAAGCATATTTTAAATATTTACCGGAAACTGGGAATTCGAAACCGTGTTCAGATGTTTAAACTGATTAAAGAAAAAGAGTAGTTAGTACTATAAAAGTAGTAGAAAAATGGTAATCCTGTTCTATTGAAGAATTAATTTGAAAGTAGTATATTTTCGTTAACAAGCAAAGGAGCTGTTCAGAGATGAACGGCTCTTTTTTGTTATATTAGTTGTATGTTGCAGATTGGAGGAAGAAAGAATGAAAGAAATCATATTAATAATCAGACCGGAAAAGCTGGAAGTATTAAAAAGCATATTGGATGAGAAGAATTGTGGTGGTATGACGATCTCAACCGTTATGGGATGCGGAACACAGAAAGGAACTGTTGAGGGCGTAAATGAGATTAAAGGCTTTAAAACTACGATCAATCTTCTTCCAAAAGTAAGAGTTGAAGTAGTAGTTGAAGATTCCAAGGTAGAGCAGATTATTCTGGATGTCAGAGAAAAGGTAGCTACCGGACATGTCGGAGATGGTAAGATCTTCATTCGAAATATCGAAGAGGCTATACGAATCCGTACCGGTGAACGAGGAGAAAAAGCATTATAGAGAAATTTGAAAAAGAGGTGATATGATTTGGCAAATGTTATAGTTGATATCAAAGACGTAAATAAAATATACGGAACAAATCATGTTGTAAAAGATCTGAATCTGCAGGTAGAGGAAGGCGAGTTCCTGACATTGCTTGGATCATCCGGATGCGGCAAGACGACAACGCTTCGTATGATCGCAGGATTTGAAGAACCGACGACAGGTTCCATTCAGGTAGAAGGTGAGCCGATTGAAGATAAAGAGCCATTTGAGAGAAATGTAAACACTGTCTTTCAGAGTTACGCTTTATTTCCACATAAGACCATATATGACAACGTAGCATATGGCCTTAAGATGAAAAAGGTTCCAAAGAAAGAGATCAAAGAACGGGTAACGGAGATGTTAGAGATGGTTCAGTTATCCGGATTTGAGAAGCGGTATCCAAGTCAGTTGTCCGGTGGACAGAAGCAGCGAGTTGCGATTGCAAGAGCGTTGATCAATCGTCCGAAGGTTTTGCTGTTGGATGAGCACTTGGTGCATTGGATCTGAAGCTTAGAAAACAGATGCAGTTGGAACTGAAACGGTTGCAGAAGAAATTACATATCACATTTATCTATGTTACACATGATCAGGAAGAAGCGCTTACGATGAGCGACAGGATAGCTATTATGCATGATGGTGTCATGGATCAGATCGGATCACCGACAGACATCTATGAAAGACCGGCAACCAAGTTTGTAGCAACCTTCATCGGAGAGACAAACGTATTTGACGGAACGATCAAATCGATCGTAAACGGAAAAGCGGTTATAGGAATTGAAAATGGAGATGTAACAACCTCCGGCTCCGTGACCGAGACAGAGGAAAAGAACACCGGATTTTCAGTTGGTGAATTTGTAACTGTTTCTGTTCGACCGGAAAAGCTTCATTTTTCGGCAGAACCGGTAGAGGGCTTCAGCGTACCGGCACTGGTCAAGGATTATATCTATGTTGGCTCAGTCGTCAAATGTCTGGCGGTTCTTCCAAATGGAAATGAAGTAAAGATGGAACGTCTGGCAGGCGAAGAACTTCCAAAATCCGGTGACAAAGTATTTATCTGCTGGAATCCGGAGGATGCGGTATTGATCCACAGTCTGGATAATAGCTTCTATCAGAGTATGGAAAATATAACACTGGCATAAGGAGGTGTTTGATATGAATAAAAAGAGATTCAGAGAAAAGACACTTCCGGCAACGATCATGGTAGGGCCGGTGACCTTATGGTTGATCCTGTTGGTAGCAGTTCCACTCATCTATATACTGGTCATGAGTTTTTGCAGTATTGATCAGTATTACAATGTAACATTTCAGTTCACATTCGATAATTACAAACATCTGGCGGACAGTTCTTATATTAAGATCTATGTTCAGTCACTTGTGATCGCATTACTTACAACCGTGATCTGTATCGTGCTTGCATATCCGTTTACCTATGTTATTGCAAGGACAAAGAGCAGATCAAAGAATCTATTATATATGCTGGTTATCATTCCGTTCTGGACGAATTCACTGATCCGTATCTATGGATGGAAGACATTCCTTGGTTCATCCGGCTGGTTGAATACCGTGCTTATGAAGCTGCATCTGATATCAGAGCCATTGAACCTCTTATATAATCAGGGAACTACCGTATTTGGTATGGTGTACTGCCTGTTCCCATTTATGGTACTTCCGCTTTATACCGCGATCGGCAAGCTGGATCATACTTTACTGGAGGCTTCCTCTGATCTTGGAGCTAAGGGCTGGCGGACTTTCTTTGAAGTGATCCTGCCGCTGACAGCCAGCGGAATTTTCTCCGGCTGTATCATGGTATTTATCCCATGTCTTGGATATTTCTTTGTATCGAATATCTTAGGTGGTGGAAATGCAGATGTTATTGGTAACCTGATCGAGCGCCAGTTCAAGAGTGGAAATAACTGGCCTCTTGGTGCAGCCTTATCCATCATATTAATTGTTGTCACATTGATCCTCGTCAAACTGTACCAGAAGACAGGCGGCGATATGGATAGTCTGGGGGTGTAAACGATGAGCAGAAAAGCAAAAGTAAGAACAAAGAGTATTCTTTCAAAGATCTTTTGTTCTCTGATTTATATTGTATTGTTTATGCCGATTGCAGTTGTTGTAGTGAATTCCTTTAATGCAACGACATCAAAGCCATATCTGACCTGGAAGGGGTTTACATTTGACTGGTATGTGAAATTGTTTGAAAATCAGTCGCTTCTTACATCCTTTGGCAATACGATGATCATAGCATTGGTCACAACTGTACTTTCAACGATTATAGGTACGCTTGGTGCGATCGGAATGTACAAATATAAATTCAAAGGAAAAGGGATCATAGACGGACTTTTATATATCCCGGTCGTTATTCCTGAGATTGTAATGGGTATATCCTTACTTACGGTATTCGCAAAGGTCTCGATCCCAAGAGGTATGCTTACATTGATCATTGCACATATCACCTTCTGTGTGCCATATGTTATCTTCAATGTCAGGGCAAGATTATCCGGCTACGATATTTCGATCGAAGAAGCAAGTATGGATCTGGGAGCTAACCGCATTCGTACATTCTGGGAGATCACACTTCCGGTTTTAAGACCCGGCATTACAGCCGGTGCATTACTGGCATTTACGTTATCGATTGATGACGTTATCATAAGCTACTTTGTAAATGGTAATACGATGACTTATCCGTTACAGGTTATGGCAAGTATTAAGAGTGGAGTAGCACCTGATGTAAATGCATTATCAGCGCTGATCTTAGCAGGCACGATCATCTTTGTTGTCCTGACTCAGGGCAATCTGTTTAAGAAGAAAAAACAGTAGCTGTATAGAATGAAACAGTAAACAATTTATAGAAGTAACCGAACAAGGTTCAAGAGTAGAAGGGAGACATAATTATGAAGAAAAACAGAAAAAGAGCAGTAAGTATTGCATTATCACTTGTTCTTGCAATGACAGCAGTAAATATCACCGGCTGTGGTAAGAAAGCAGACAGTACAAACGGAGAGTTAAACCTGTTCATCTGGACAGAGTATGTACCGGATGAAGTAATTAAGGATTTTGAAAAAGAATATGGAATCAAAGTAAATGTATCAACATTCTCATCCAATGAGGATATGCTTGCAAAGGTAAAATCAGAGGATGAAGGAACTTATGATATCGTACAGCCGAGTGACTATATGGTTGAATCCATGATTGCCCAGGGCATGCTTGAGAAGCTGGATCAGGATGCACTTACCAATCTGTCAAATATTGGTAGTCAGTATCTGGATCCTACATATGATCCGGGTAATGTCTACTCTGTTCCTTATCAGGGTGGTGTGGCAGCGATCGCAGTCAACACCGACAAGGTATCAACAGATATTAAGGGATATGCAGATCTCTTTGATCCTTCATTAAAAGGCCAGATCGTAGCACTGGATGACTACAGAGCTGTTATCGGTATGACGGAGAGAAGCATGGGACTCAGCATGAATGAAACAGATACAGCAAAGCTTGCCGAGGTTGAAACGAAGCTTCTGACATTAAAGGACAATATCGCAGTATATGACAGTGAC
Organism: Clostridium sp. AM54-37XD; assembly: GCF_003478225.1. NCBI lineage: Bacteria > Bacillati > Bacillota > Clostridia > Eubacteriales > Clostridiaceae > Clostridium > Clostridium sp. AM54-37XD. The sequence goes on along the minus strand of NZ_QUEV01000004.1, from coordinate 168,924 downwards.
AGTCCAAAGTCATCTCTGATCAGCGGAGATTGTAATGTTGGTTACTGCTGGGCTGCTGAAGTAGCGCTTGCTATGGATGAGAACCCATCGATCAAGATTGTATTCCCTGAAGAGGGCGCATATAAATTCATTGATAACTGGGCAATCGCAAAGGGTGCCAAGAACTATGATAATGCAATGAAATTCATCAACTATATGTGTGATCCGGATGTTGCTACAAAGGTTATGGCGGAATACCCATATCTGAATGCGAATGCAACTGCAGTGGAGGCAAATGAAGATTACAGGAACAATGAAGCAAAGAATGTACCGGTTGAGGTATTTGAAAAAGGTGAATTTGTTGGAAATCTTGATACAGATACATTGACTGTTTACAACGATATGTGGAACAAATTAAAGCAGTAATACAAAACGGCAAAAGGCAGACAAAAAAAGTTGATCAGGAGGAGTAAGATATATGGAACCAAAAAAGATGTATATTGATGGTGAGTGGGTAACAGGAAGTATGGAAAAGCCGTTTGACGTTATCAATCCGGCGACCGGAGAAGTGCTCGCGCAGGTCTATGAAAGCAGTGTAGAAGATACCAGACGTGCTATCGCTGCGGCAAAGAAATCATTTTACCAGACAAGAGAGTGGCGTGATATGGATTCCCAGACCAGAAGTGATATGATTCTAAAGATCGCAGATCTGATCGACAAATATGCCGATGAACTGGCAATGCTGGATACTCTGGATAATGGTAAGCCGCTTCGTGAAGCAGAAGGAGATATCAGTGATGGTATTCATTGCTTCCGTTATTACGCAGGTCTTTGCAAGACTCCGCATGGTGGTGTATATGAGGTAAATGATGGATTTGGCAAGATGCATTCATATGAGACCAGAGAGCCGGTCGGTGTCTGTGCGCAGATCACTCCATGGAATTATCCGTTTTTGATGTCTGTCTGGAAGCTGGCTCCTGCACTTGCAGCAGGAAACAGTATCGTGTTTAAACCAAGTCCAAAGGCTCCGCTTTCAACAATCCGGTTATTCGAGATCTTTGAAGAAGCAGGACTTCCGAAGGGCTGCGTCAATCTGTTACAGGGTGATGCTGAGGTCGGAACGGAAATGGGCGAGAATACCGATGTTGATATGATCACATTTACCGGAAGTACCAGAGTCGGTCAAAGTCTGATGAAAGCAGCAGCTACAAATGTAAAGAAGATCGGACTGGAGCTTGGTGGTAAATCCCCAAATGTCATTTTCGCAGATGCAGATCTGGATGGTGCTGTAGAATGGGCAATGATCGGTATTTTCTTCAATCAGGGCGAGGTATGTTCCGCAGGATCAAGAATCATTATAGAAGAAAGTATCCATGATGAGTTTGTTGCCAGATTAAAGAAAAAGGCGGAAGCCATGACGATCGGCAATCCTGTGAACAATCCGGATATCGGACCTGTCATTACGGAAAAGGATATGGAGAAAGTTCTGTTTTACATAAAGAGCGGTATTGAGGAAGGCGCAACACTTGTAACAGGTGGTGAGCGTTATACAGAAGGAGAATGTGCAAAGGGCTACTTTGTACGTCCAACGATCTTTGATAATTGTACTTCGGATATGAAGATTGTCCGTGAGGAGATCTTTGGTCCGGTTGTCAGCATCCAGACCTTTAAGACAGAGAAAGAAGCGATTGCGATGGCAAATGATACCGTATATGGTCTTGCCGGAGCTGTATTTACTTCCGATATAACCAGAGCACATCGTGTGATCAGTGAGCTTCGCGCAGGTATCACATGGATCAACTGCTACAACCCAACCTTCAATGAAGCACCTTGGGGCGGCTATAAGATGAGCGGTATCGGCAGAGAGCTTGGCGTTCATGGTATCGAGGAATATCAGGAGGTTAAGCAGATCAATATCAATCTGAACCCGGGTATTGTAGGCTGGTATGAACACTAGATAAAACAGACCGTTCACTTTCTGAAAAATGAAGGTGGGCGGTTTTTTAATGTTTTTAATGCGTTTCAAATACCGAATGATTTGGCGAATAACAGAAATAGGGTAGAAAATGATACTTCGATAGAGGTATGACGATGGAATTACAAGTCAGTTATATTAGCTAAATATACTTATATTTAATTATATATAACAGATAAATGGTAGATAAATGGTATAAATTAGTAATTGAAAAAGAGCATGAGATACGATAATATACAGACATAGAAGCAAAGGAGCTTGTGAACAGGTCACAGGCTCCTTTTTTTCAGTTTAATGGCCGTAAAATTTATACTTCAATCAATGATTGTAAATGTTCATGGAAAGGTTGTGTTAGGTAACATACAGGATCAGACAGACACACGATAACACGAATATATTTTAAGGAGGATTTTAATATGAGTTATGAACAGGTAAGTAAGGATTTGGAAAAGGTAATTGGTTATATCCATTCAGATGAATTAACAGATGATGAAAAGAAATTAATGACAGAACAGACATTAGATTATTTTGATAATTATGTAAGCCCGGGCTGGTTAAAATACAGAAAGTCAGTATCTACCAACTCAGCAGTGCTTGAGTGGAAAGATCATGACGGTGTATGTGATGGCTTATATGGTGAAGAATTCATTGACTGTCTTGGTGGTTTCGGTATTTATACATGTGGTCATAGAAATCCGGAGATCCTTGATACCGTAAAGGCACAGCTTGATCATCAGGCGCTTCATTCACAGGAGCTGTTGGATCCGCTTCGTGGATATCTTGCAAAGGCAGTTGCAGATATCACACCGGGTGATCTTCAGTATTGTTTCTTTACAAATGGTGGTGCAGAGGCAGTCGAAATGGCATTGAAGCTTGCCAGAATCGCAACAGGCGGAAGATGGTATATCTCAACCGTTGGTGCATTCCATGGTAAATCAATGGGTGCAATCTCAATGGGTGGTAAGAATACATACAGAGTTCCATATACACCTATGGTACAGCAGGTACAGCATGTAGAATATGGTAATGCAGAGGATGCAAGAAAGGCAATTCGTAACCTGATCGCTGTTGGTGAAAAGGTTGCAGCCATGATCGTTGAACCAATTCAGGGCGAGGCTGGTGTTATCGTTCCACCGGAAGGATATCTGACAGAGTTAAGACAGATTTGTGATGAGTATGGTGTAGCGTTGATCTTTGATGAGATCCAGACAGGTATGGGTCGTACCGGTACAATGTGGAGATGCGAAGCAGAAGGCGTAACACCGGATATCATGACATTCGGTAAAGCATTTGGTGGTGGTATTATGCCAATCACAGGTATTATCTGTAAGCCATCCATGTGGGTACAGCAGTTGATCGACAACCCATGGTTACTTGGTTCTCCTACATTTGGTGGTAACCCTGTATGTTGTTCGGCAGCGATCGCAACGATCAAATACATGATTGATAATGATATTCCAGGACAGTGTGCAAGCAAAGGTAAGATCTTAAAGGCAGGACTTGAAAGTCTGAAGGCAAAATATCCTGAGATCATCGATGATGTCAGAGGCGTAGGTCTGATGCTTGCTGTTGAGTTTGTTACATCTGATATCGGTTACAGCATCGCAAAGGGCTTGTTCTCAAGAGGTGTTATGACAGCCGGAACACTTGTAAACTCCAAGTGTATCCGTTTCGAGCCGACAGCGGTTATTACAGAGGAACAGATCGCAGCCGTTATCGAGCGTATGGATGCGGCACTTGCTGATACGAAGAAAGAATATAATCTGTAAATTCATCGGTATATCGTGATGGAAAATCATCTGACCATAGTATAAGCAATGATTTTTCGGATGCATAGAATGTGCGAAGTATATATAAGACTACCGTTTATTCGGATACAGATTTGATCGTCAGTTGAAACTGCTATGATCAGACTGCCGGATGGACGGTAGTTTTGTTTTATAGAAATATTTATCCTGTAAAGCAATTTTGTTCTGGGGTAAAAGAGTCGAAGCGGCTCTTTGTATTTATACATAAATAGGGTATAATAAAGCTATTCATTCTATATGGGGAGGTATATACAGATGAGAAAATTAAAGATCACATTTAACGCGCCGGTGACGCTGGGCTTTGTATTTATTTGTTTTGTTGTAACGCTGCTTGGGGTACTGACCGGTGGCGGAAGTACCCGGTTATTATTTATGACATATCATTCATCGCTTACAAATCCACTCACATATCTGCGATTCTTTACACATGTATTCGGGCATGCAGGATGGAGTCATTTTATCGGAAATGCCTCCTATCTGTTATTGCTTGGACCGATGTTAGAAGAAAAATATGGTTCGAAAGAAATGTTGGAAGTGATCGGTGTAACAGCACTTGCGACCGGTATTGTGAATTACATCTTTTTCTGGAATGTAGCACTTTGTGGAGCGAGTGGTGTCGTATTTGCATTTATCGTGCTGGCGTCCTTTACCGGATTCCGAGCAGGCGAAATTCCGTTATCCTTTATTCTGGTTGCGATCATCTTTATCGGACAGCAGGTATATGAAGGTATCGCAGTACAGGACAATATCTCGAATATGGCACATATCGTTGGCGGCATTGTGGGTGCAGTTGTCGGATATAATCTGAACCGGAAATAAACAGTGTGATATTTGCAAGGGAGGACTTCTCAAATGAATCGAACATGTGAAATACATGACACCATATTGCAGGATGATCTGAAATTGAGAGAAAGACCGCTTAAGGTTCTGGCGGCTGTTGATTCTTTTAAGGGCAGTATGACATCTGTTCAGGCAGGCATGGCGGTTAAAAAAGGTCTGGAGAAAAATTATAAGAATTGTGAGATCGAAGTGGTTCCGGTTGCAGATGGCGGAGAGGGAACCATGGATGCGATCGCCTATGGAAAATCGAACATGAAACGTCATACAGTTAATGTAATAGGACCGCTTGGACAGGTCGTAAAGGCTTCTTATATCAGTTATGATGAAGCAGGAGAAAAAGTAGCATTAATCGAGATGGCAGAGGCAGCAGGACTTCCGCTTGTACCGGAGTCAGCCAGAAATCCGATGCATACAACTACATATGGAGTAGGCGAGATGATAAAGGATGCCATGCTGCATGGATGCCGGAGCTTTATTATAGGGATTGGCGGAAGCGCAACAAATGATGCCGGGATCGGAATGCTGCAGGCACTTGGGTGTCATTTCCTTGATGAACATGGAAACGAAGTTTGCTATGGAGCAGAAGGACTTTCAAAAGTATGCGAGATTCACACAGAGGATATGTTACCGGAGTTTTCAGCATGTTCATTTCAGATTGCCTGTGACGTTACAAATCCACTGGTTGGAGAGAATGGATGTAGCCATATCTTTGCACCGCAAAAGGGAGCAGATGCTCAGATGGTAGAGAACATGGAGAAATCCATGGTGCGTTATGCAGCTCTGGTAGAACAGCAGAACTGGTCAGGCTGTAAGCAGGATAAAGTGCAAATGAATACAGACCCGGAGAAGTGTCAGATGGACAGCATAATAAATCGTATGACACCGGGAGCAGGTGCAGCAGGCGGTCTTGGATATGCATTTCTAATGTTCCTGCATGCAAGATTACGACCGGGAATTGATATAGTATTTGATGAGATCCATTTAAAAGAAAGAATAAAAAATGTCGATCTGGTTATTACCGGAGAGGGCAGGATGGATGCACAGACGTTAATGGGAAAAACTCCGGCAGGCGTAGCAAAACTTGCAAAAGCACAGAAGAAAAAAGTGGTTGCATTTGCAGGTTGCTTCGGGGAAGGCATCGAACAATGTATGGAGAGCGGCTTGTTTGATGCATGTTATTCCATAACCGACGGACTTTCCGAAGAGGAACGAGGGAGAGCCATGCAGACAGAATGTGCCATGCAGAATATGGAACGAGCTGTGGAGGAGAAACTATAGCAAATAAGAAAGCCTGAATAGAGCAGTAAACTCTATTTAGGCTTTTTATGTAAGAACATTTAAAAGTCATATGACACTGTTAAGATAGGCGCAAGGAGGTAAGAAATATGACATATCAGATACTGATGATTGAAGATGATGAACAGATCTGCGAAGTAGTGAAAGATTATTTTACCAGAGAAAGCGAAAATGAGATTGTAGTACGGACGGCACAGAATGGACAGGACGGGCTGGATTTATTTGAGACGGAACGGGTAGATCTTGTATTGTTAGACATCATGCTTCCGGGGATGGATGGATTTGCGATTTGTCGGGAGATGCGTAGGACGAGCATGGTTCCGATTCTGTTTTTAACAGCCAGAATTTCCGAACGGGATATCCTGCTTGGCTATGATCTCGGCTGTGACGATTATATCATCAAACCATTTTCTCTTGTGACCTTATATGCGAAATGCAAGGCACTGATCAGACGGTCAAAGGATCTCAGCAGAACCGGAGAGCTGGTCTGTGGCAGGATACATATGAAGCCATCGGAGTATAGGGTTCTTGTGGATTCTCAGGAAATAGAACTTGCGCCAAAAGAGTTTGCATTGTTGCGGATGTTGCTTGAGAACAAAAATAAGACTGTGGCAAGAGAACGGCTGCTGATCGGTGTATGGGGTTATGATTATGAGGCAGTGATCGTTGTGTGGATAATCACATTCGAAAGATTCGAAAACATCTTGGAAGTGCAGGAAAGCAGATTAAAACAGTGATAGGAAATGGATATCAGATACGGGGTGATGACGATGAAAAAGAACAAAAAGAATGATAAAAAAAGAAATGCATTATTGTCGGAGCGGCAGAAAAGAAAAAGACAAAAGATAAAAAGAAAATGGATATGGATTTCATCTGGCATTATAGCAGTCAGCATAATATTGTATCTGCTGGTGATCGGTTATTACAGAAATCAGGTCAATCTGGAATTAAAAGAATATTTTCAGGTATCAACAAATAGTGTCAGTGCAGGTTTGGCTGAATGTCAGGAAGATATTGCAGGTATGACAGATATAGAGGAAGCCCGTAATAGAATACAGGAAATCTTTGCGGAGGAAAATACACCATATTTTTTGACAGCAGTTTACAGGCGGCATTTGGAAAGCTCAGATGCAGTAGACAATATAGAAGAAAAAGACGGTGTAAATGCTGCAGATGAAAATCAAGAAACAGAAACTACGAAGCATACAGACGAAAATGATACAGAAAAATTAGAACAACAGGTACAGGATATAGAGGATGATATGGAGCAGATGCAGTCCGAAGTACAGATGTATTCACCGATTATGCCTTCTTTCCGGCAGGTGGTTCAAAATGCTGATGCAGGGGAATTTGCATGGAGTCTTCATGGCAGAGTAGATGATGCCAATCAGTATAGTAAGACGAGCAGGTATTTGCTGGCTAAGATGGAGACTTATGGAGCACATCCAGCAGATATAACAGAGAGTATAAGTGGTTGTTTGGGTGGAAACTATTATTTTAAAAGTCAGTATGTCGTTTTTGACAATGATATATATTATATCGTATCCGCTATGTATGCAGATCCGTTTGGCTGGCATACAGAAGGCATCTGGTTATTTTATGGAGGGATTGCAGTTGTATTTCTCATTATAATTGCAACGATCTTGACTGCGTTTATATCCTGTAGACGGACATTTTCACAGATGGAAGATGCAGAGAGAAAAGAAACGGTTATTACAGCACTTGCACATGATGTAAAAAGTCCATTGATGGCAATTTCCGGGTATGCAGAGAATCTGAAACAGTTAAACCAGACAGGAGAGTGCCGGCATTACATAGATGTTATTTTGGAAAATACATCTTACATGAATGAACTTTTATGTCAGTTAAGCGAGTATATCAAGCTTGGTAAAATGGAAGCGTTACAGACAGAGTCTGTAAGCATCGAACAGATATGGGAGCCGTTACAGGAACGGTATCAAAATCTTCTGGATGAAAAAGGTCTGGAGGTAAGAATGTCAGGAAACTGTACGGTAAAAGGTGATCCGCTGATGCTTTCCCATATGTTAGAGAATCTGTTTGTAAATGCAATTAAGTATTCACTGAAAGGAAGTGTGATCCGGCTGGTATTAAAGGAAGATCATCTGATCCTTAGCAATCCGATGGAACAGCCGATTACAACCGATCCGGAGGAGTTATGGAAGCCATTTGTAAAGGGAGACGAAGCAAGAACCGGCAGAAGCGGAAGCGGAATCGGATTGAGCATCGTGCAGGAGATCATGCAGATATTTGGCTACCACGGAAGTTTAAAAACAGAAGATGGTGAATTTGAAATAATGATTTATTTTTAAATAGAGAGTAGAAATTTTAAATAGTAGATTGACAGTGGTCTTACTATTATGTAACAAGCCTATCCACTCTGTGTAACTTCGAACTAACCTCGATCAAGTCGAGCTAAGGTCTCAGTTACGAATGTCGGTACTTGGACAGCGTATTTTGCTGCATTCTGTACCGCTACATGAGGATAGAATGAGAATGTCTTGTGTAATAATAGGTAAGACCACTGTCAATCTGTTTTGTATAGTTTGCAGTTAGAATACGCCAGAATCGCATTGCAAACACATGGAAAATAGGCTATATTTATGGGTGGTACTGTTAGTTCCATGTAACAGGAAGTAAGAGGAAATTTGTATGAATGAAAACGAGATTTCAGAGATGATCGAGCTTGCGATGCAGGCAAGAACAAAGGCATATGAGCCATATTCGAATTTTCAGGTGGGAGCCTGTGTAAAGATGGAGAATGGAAGTTATTATACAGGATGCAACATAGAGAATGCTTCCTATGGGGCAACAAACTGTGCGGAACGGACGGCTGTTTTAAGGCAGTCAGTGAAGGGTGCAGAAAGCTGTCTGCGATCGCGATCGTTGGCGGACTAAAGGACGGAGAATGTGACTATACTTATCCATGTGGGATATGCAGACAGGTCATTGCCGAATTTGCTGAACAAGGCTGCGTGATCGTTGTAGCAAAGAACAAACAGGAATATCGGATGTATTCGGTAGAAGAGCTGCTTCCGGAGACATTTCATTTGAATAAAGAAGAATAAAGGAGACATCAGATTGAGAGACTTAAAAGAATTAACAGGGTATGACATCATAACAGAAGAAAAGATCCCTGAAGTAAATGGAACAGGTTATATCTTAAGCCACAAGAAGACAAAGGCCAGAGTGCTTGTAATTGCAAATGATGATGAGAACAAGGTGTTTAATATCGGATTCCGGACACCGCCGTATGATGATTCCGGTATTCCGCATATTCTGGAACATTCGGTATTATGCGGTTCCAGAAAATATCCGGTAAAAGACCCGTTTGTAGAACTGGCAAAGGGTTCATTAAATACGTTTTTAAATGCAATGACATATTCTGATAAGACGGTATATCCGATTGCAAGCTGTAACGAAAAGGATTTTGAAAATCTTATGGATGTCTATCTGGATGCGGTATTCTATCCGAATATTTATGAACATACAGAGATCATGCGTCAGGAAGGCTGGCATTATGAACTTGAAACTATAGAAGGGGAACTGATCTATAATGGTGTTGTGTTTAATGAGATGAAGGGGGCATTTTCATCTCCGGAACAGCAGATGTATTCAAAGATTGAAAAACTTCTTCTTGCTGACACACCATACAAGAATGAATCCGGTGGTGATCCTGCAGCGATTCCAACATTAAGTCAGGAACGTTTTCTTGATTTTCACAGAAAGTATTATCATCCGTCAAACAGTTATATTTATCTGTATGGTGATCTTGATATGTATAAGGAATTGGACTATATCGATAAGGAGTATCTCTCGAGCTTTGATTATAGAGAGATTGATTCTACGATCGCTGTGCAGACAGCCTATGAACAGATGAAGGATGAGAGCTGCTTTTATTCAATCGCAGAAAATGAGAGCGAAGGAAATCAGACATTTTTAACCTATAATATGGTAGTTGGCAGCAGCCTTGATAAGAAGCAGTCCGTTGCCATGAATATACTGGAATACGCAATTATGGACGCTCCGGGCGCACCTTTGAAGAAAGCATTAGTAGATGCAGGGATCGGAGAGGATGTCTTTGCTTCCTTTGATGATGGGATCCGGCAGACAATCTTTTCAATCGTAGCAAGAAATGCAAATATGTCCGATAAGGAACGTTTTGTGTCAGTGATCAGGGATACACTGACTGATCTTTCCGGGCATGGAGAAGAAGGAAAGGCGATCGATCGGACTTCGATCGAGGCTGCGATCAATAATTTTGAGTTCAAACATAAGGAAGCAAACTTCGGCAGATTTCCGAAGGGGCTTATGATGGGTCTGGATGCATTTAATACATGGCTGTATGATGATGCATCTGCACTTGAAATGTTTAAGTTAAATGAAGTATATGATGAATTGAAAGAAAGTCTGAAAACCGGATATTTTGAAGAACTGATCTGGGAAAAGCTGGTTCAGAATACCTTTGGTATGATTTTTGTTATGAAGCCGAAGAAGGGGCTTGATAAGGAGAATGATGCAGCAGAGAAGCAGAAGCTTGCGGACTATAAGGCCTCTCTTACGGAAAATGAGCTTGAACAGGTTGTATCAGATACAAAGGAATTAAAATTATATCAGGAGACACCATCTCCGGCAGAGGATATGGAGAAGGTTCCGTTGCTTAATATTTCTGATATCAGAAAAGAGATCCATCCGTTAAAGAACCGTGAGGACAGCATTTATGGTATGCCATTAATAAGTCATGATATCTTTACTAACGGAATCGGTTATCTGGAGTTTATATTTGATATCAATGATCTGGATGCAGAGTTTGTTCCATATGCAGAGCTGCTCACTAACATTTTCAAATATGTGGATACAGAGCATTACACATATGGTGAACTGTCCAATCAGATCAATTTCCATACCGGTGGTATCGGATTTTCTACAGGAGCCATGTATAAGGATGGCGGGAAGGATCATCTTTCATTCTTCTCCGTTAAGACAAAGGCCATGTATGACAAGCTTGGAGAAGGTCTGAAGCTGATCGAGGAGATCCTGTTCACATCGAAGCTTTCGGATAAGAAGAGATTGAAAGAGATTATATCGGAAGAAAAGGCCGGACTTAAGACTGATCTGATATCTTCAGGGCATATCACATCTGCAACACGCGCGATGTCGTATGTCTCAGATGTGATGGCATTTAAGGATATGACAGAGGGAATCGGATATTATGATTTCTTACAGGAGCTGGATCAGGATTTTGAGCAGAATGCAGATGCGATCATTGAGAAGCTGCAGACAACGCTTGCCGAGATCCTCAGAAAAGGAGCGGTAACAATCTCTTATACAGGTGACAATGATATCAAGGAATTATTGGGCGCAGATATTGAAGCGTTTGCAAGAAAGTTGTCGACCAGACCTGCTTTTGCAGAAAAACGTGTGATGAAAAAAGCTGTTAAGAACGAAGCCTTTAAGACAGCAAGCCAGGTACAGTATGCGGCTCTCGCAGGAAATTATAAAGAAAAAGGATTTGAATATACCGGAGCACTGGAAGTCCTACAGGTGATCTTCTCCTATGGATATCTCTGGGAGAATATCCGTGTAAAGGGTGGGGCATATGGAGCTATGTGTTCATTTGCCAGATCAGGAATGGGGTATTTTACATCCTACAGAGATCCGAACCTGATGGAGACATATGATATCTATAAGAAGGCAGCAGACTATGTGGCAGGCTTTGATGCAAGCGACAGAGATATGACCAAATATCTGATCGGTGCGATCGCGAAGTTAGATTCTCCAATGACACCATCAGCAGAAGGAGCATTCAGCCAGACCTGTTACTTTGCAGGTATTACAGATGAGCAGCTTCAGAAAGAACGTGATCAGGTGCTTACTGCAAATGTAGAAACGATCCGTTCACTGGCACCTGTGATCCGGGCGATCACAGATGGCGGGGTTATCTGTGCAATCGGTGGGGAAGATAAGATCGAACAGAATCGGGCAAAGTTTAAAGAAGTAAAAGATCTATAGTTTTTACAGAAGTAACGAAAGAAGATAGAAGTATATAGATTTGTAAATAGTTCTCCGGCAGGTTACAGAATTCTGTGCCGAATGGAGAACATGAATACATACAGAGTATGGAAGGAGAAGTATGAACGATACATACAAATCAGGATTTGTTGCGATCATAGGAAGACCAAATGTAGGTAAATCCACACTGATGAATCAGTTGATCGGACAGAAGATCGCTATAACGAGCAGTAAGGCGCAGACAACAAGAAACCGTATTCAGACCGTGTATACCTCGGATGAAGGACAGATTGTTTTCCTCGATACACCTGGAATCAACAGGGCCAAGAACAAGCTTGGTGAATATATGTTAAAGGTGGCAGAGGGAACATTAAATGAAGTAGATGTCGTTATGTGGATCGTTGAAGCAACGACATTTATCGGAGCAGGAGAACGGTATATCATTGAACAGTTAGAACGTGTTAAGACACCGATCATCATTGTGGTAAATAAGATCGATGCGGTAAGTGAAGAAGAAGTATTCAAGGCGATTTCGACCTATAAGGATGCCTGCAGTCATGCGGAGATCGTTCCGGTATCGGCATTAAAGGGAAAGAACAAAGATGAACTGATAAAGACGCTGTTCAAATACCTTCCATACGGACCACAGTTCTATGATGAAGACACGATCACCGATCAGCCGGAGCGACAGATCGTATCCGAACTGATCCGGGAGCAGGCTTTAAGACTTCTGGATAAAGAGATTCCACACGGAATCGCGGTTGTTATTGATTCGATGAAGGAACGTCCGAATGGACGGCTTATGGATATAGATGCAACAATCATCTGTGAGCGGGATTCCCATAAGGGTATTATTATCGGAAAACAGGGCGCAATGCTGAAAAAGATCGGCAGCAATGCAAGGTATGGCATTGAACAGCTATTAGATACACATGTGAATCTGAAGCTTTGGGTAAAGGTGAAGAAGGATTGGCGGGATACCGATACCCTTCTTCGAAATTATGGTTATAAGATGGATGAATCATGAAGGATGAGATAGTATTAAACGGAATCGTGCTTTCCTCCGGTCTTCAGGGAGAATATGACAGACGGCTTGTTATACTGACCAGAGAGCAGGGGAAGATTACAGCATTTGCAAAGGGAGTCCGACGACCAAGCAGCCAGTTGATCTCAAAGACGCAGCTGTTTGTCATGGGAGCATTTACTGTATATCCGGGAAGAAATGCATATACACTTATCAACGTAGATGCAAAGGAATATTTTCATGAACTGACCTTTGATATGAACAAATACTGTTACGGATCTTACTTTTGTGAGATGATGTCATATTTTACAAGAGAAGGTGACCGGTCGGCAGATTATCTGAATCTGCTGTTTGTCAGCCTGAATGCATTAAAAAAAGGACTGCTGCCGGTGAAACTGATCCGTTGTGTATATGAACTGAAGATCATGGATATCTTTGGACAGGGACTGCAGAGCTTTCATTGCCCGATCTGTGGAAGCGACAGGCTGACACGGATATTTGATCCCTTATCCGGTGGAATCCTGTGTGAGAACTGCCGGAGCAAGGCTAAGAAAAGTATCCATATATCAGAGGACGCCAGATATGTGCTTCAGTATATTAATGGAGCAACGCTTGGAAATCTGTATAATTTCACGGTTTCAGACAGCGTGCTGGAAGAACTTATGATGATCGCAAAGGAATTTCTGGCGGTATATGTAGACCGAAAATTCAATTCTGTAGAAATAATTGAATCCCTGTCTTGAAAAAAACAGGGAGAGAAGGTACAATAACGTACAAATATAAAGATGAAATATAAATGGAGGACATTATGGAAAAGACATTAGACAAGATCGTTGCTTTAGCAAAAAACAGAGGTTTTGTATATCCGGGTTCAGAGATTTATGGTGGACTTGCAAATACATGGGATTACGGTAACCTTGGTGTTGAGTTAAAGAACAATGTAAAAAAGGCTTGGTGGAAAAAGTTCATACAGGAGAATCCATATAATGTAGGCGTTGACTGTGCGATCCTGATGAACCCACAGACATGGGTAGCATCCGGACATCTTGGCGGTTTTGCAGATCCTTTGATGGACTGTAAAGAGTGCCATGAAAGATTTCGTGCAGATAAACTGATCGAAGACTACATGGCAGAGAATAACATGGAGATCGAAGGTTCTGTTGATGGCTGGTCAAATGAAGAAATGGAGAGCTTTATCGAAGAAAAGAATATCTGTTGTCCTTCATGTGGAAAACATAATTTTACAGGTATCAGACAGTTTAACCTGATGTTCAAGACATTCCAGGGTGTAACAGAGGATGCAAAGAACACAGTATATTTAAGACCTGAGACAGCACAGGGTATCTTTGTAAACTTCAAGAATGTACAGAGAACATCCAGAAAGAAGATCCCGTTTGGTATCGGACAGATCGGTAAGTCATTCCGTAATGAGATCACACCGGGTAACTTTACGTTCCGTACCAGAGAGTTTGAGCAGATGGAGCTGGAATTCTTCTGTGAACCGGGAACAGACCTTGAATGGTTTGATTACTGGAGAAGCTTCTGTATCAACTGGCTAAAAGACCTTGGTATCAAGGATGAAGAGATGCGTGCCCGTGATCATTCACCGGAAGAGCTTTGCTTCTACAGCAAGGGAACAACAGATATAGAGTTCTTATTCCCATTTGGATGGGGCGAGCTTTGGGGTATCGCAGACAGAACGGATTATGATCTGACTCAGCATCAGACTGTATCCGGCGAACCAATGGATTACTTTGATGATGAGAAAAAAGAGAAATACATTCCATATGTTATCGAACCATCACTTGGTGCTGATCGTGTAACACTTGCATTCCTTTGTGCTGCATATGATGAAGAAAATATCGGAACAGAGGAGAAGCCGGATGTAAGAACTGTATTACATTTCCATCCTGCACTTGCACCTGTTAAGATCGGTGTCCTTCCACTGAGCAAGAAACTCGGCGAGGGAGCAGAAAAGGTATATGCTGAATTATGCAAATACTACAACTGTGAATACGACGACAGAGGAAATATCGGTAAGCGTTACAGAAGACAGGATGAGATCGGAACTCCGTTCTGTGTAACTTATGATTTTGATTCAGAAGAAGATGGTGCTGTAACTGTCCGTGACAGAGATACCATGGAGCAGGAAAGAGTAAAGATCGAAGATCTGAAGGCATATTTTGAGAAGAAATTCGAATATTAATCAGACGAAATGAATCAATATCTCAGATAGAGTATCCGGTTGATCGAATCTGTAAAATAAAAGGGACATTTGTCGGAAAAGAACATTATCCGGCGGATGTCTCTTTCTTTTTGAAAAAGATTCCGGAATATGCGGTTAAAAAGAGAAAAAAATTGAAAAAAGTGGTTTAATATTATTAGGTCATATGATATAATCACGTCAGAGTGGTGGGAAAATTCTGCCCTGAAGCAGGCTTTTTTCAGCATATATTTAATTAGATACGTAGGAGGTAATAAACAAATGGCAAACAAGTGGGTTTATATGTTTAGCGAAGGCGACATGACCATGCGTAATCTTCTCGGTGGTAAGGGTGCAAACCTTGCAGAGATGACAACAATTGGTCTTCCAGTTCCACAGGGTTTCACAATCACAACAGAGGCTTGTACTCAGTACTATGAAGATGGTCGTAAGATCAACGACGAGATCATGGCACAGGCTATGGAAGGTGTTAAGAAGATGGAGGAGATCAACGGCAAGAAGTTCGGAGATCTTGAGAATCCATTATTAGTATCAGTTCGTTCAGGTGCTAGAGCATCTATGCCGGGTATGATGGATACAATCCTTAACCTTGGTTTAAATGACGAAGTTGTTGCTGCAATGATCGCACACAACCCAGATCCAGCATTCGAGCGTTTCGTATATGATTCTTACAGACGTTTCATTCAGATGTTCTCAGACGTTGTTATGGAAGTTGGTAAGAAGTACTTTGAGCAGCTCATCGATAAGATGAAAGAAGAGAAGGGTGTTAAGTTCGACGTAGAACTTACAGCAGCTGATCTTAAGACTCTTGCAGAGCAGTTCAAGGCTGAATACAAGAACCAGTTAGGAACAGATTTCCCTTCAGACCCAGTTGAGCAGTTAAAGTTAGCTATCGAAGCTGTATTCCGTTCATGGGACAACCCACGTGCAAACGTATACAGAAGAGATAACGATATCCCTTATTCATGGGGTACAGCAGTTAACGTAATGCCTATGGTATTCGGTAACTTAAATAATGAATCTGGTACAGGTGTTGCATTTACTCGTGACCCTGCAACAGGTGAGAAGAAGCTTATGGGTGAGTTCCTTATCAATGCACAGGGCGAAGACGTAGTTGCCGGTGTTCGTACACCAATGCCAATCGCTCAGATGGAGCAGGAATTCCCAGAAGCATATGCAGAATTCCTTAAGGTATGTGAGACTCTTGAGAATCACTACCATGATATGCAGGATATGGAGTTCACAGTTGAGAACAAGAAGCTGTACATGTTACAGTGTCGTAATGGTAAGAGAACAGCTCAGGCAGCTCTCCAGATTGCTTGTGACCTTGTTGATGAAGGACATAAGACAGAGGAAGAAGCAGTTGCAATGATCGATCCTCGTAACCTTGATACACTTCTTCATCCACAGTTTGATGCAGCAGCTCTTAAGGCAGCTACACCAATGGGCAAAGGTCTTGGTGCTTCACCGGGTGCTGCTTGTGGTAAGATCGTATTTACAGCTGACGATGCAGAAACATGGGCAGCTAAGGGCGAGAAGGTTGTTCTTGTACGTCTTGAGACATCACCGGAAGATATCACAGGTATGAAGTCAGCACAGGGTATCTTAACAGTTCGTGGTGGTATGACATCACATGCTGCTGTAGTTGCTCGTGGTATGGGTACTTGTTGTGTATCAGGTTGTGGCGATATCATCATGGATGAAGAGAACAAGAAGTTCACACTTGCAGGCAAAGAGTTCCATGAGGGAGATTTCATCTCAATCGATGGTACAACAGGTAACATTTACGATGGAGTTATTAAGACAGTTGATGCTTCAATCGCAGGTACATTCGGTCGTGTTATGGCATGGGCTGATAAGTACAGAACACTTAAGGTTAGAACAAATGCTGATACACCAGCAGATGCTAAGAAGGCTCGTGAGCTTGGTGCAGAAGGTATCGGTCTTTGCCGTACAGAGCATATGTTCTTTGATCCAGAAAGAATCGCAGCATTCCGTGAGATGATCTGCTCAGATACAGTAGAAGAAAGAGAAGAAGCTCTTAATAAGATCCTTCCATATCAGCAGGGAGATTTCAAGGCTCTTTACGAAGCACTTGAAGGTAATCCGGTTACTATCAGATTCCTGGATCCACCTCTTCATGAGTTCGTTCCTACAGAGGAAGCAGATATTGAGAAGCTTGCAAAGGCTAAGAATAAGTCAGTAGAAGAGATCAAGGCACTTTGCAACTCACTTCATGAGTTCAACCCTATGATGGGTCACAGAGGATGTCGTCTTGCTGTAACATATCCAGAAATTGCTAAGATGCAGACAAAGGCTGTTATCCGTGCAGCTATCGAAGTTCAGAAAGAGCATCCAGATTGGAATGTTGAGCCAGAAATCATGATCCCACTTGTATGTGAAGTTAAAGAGCTTAAGTATGTTAAGAAGGTAGTAGTTGAGACAGCTGATGCTGAGATCGCTGCTGCTGGTGTTGAGCTTAAGTACGAAGTTGGTACAATGATCGAGATCCCTAGAGCAGCTCTTACAGCTGATGAGATCGCTAAGGAAGCTGACTTCTTCTGCTTCGGTACTAACGACCTTACACAGATGACATTTGGTTTCTCAAGAGATGATGCCGGTAAGTTCTTAAATGCTTACTATGATGCTAAGATCTTCGAGAATGATCCATTTGCTAAGCTTGATCAGACTGGTGTTGGTAAGCTCATGGATATGGCTGTTAAACTTGGCAAGCCGGTTAATCCAAAGCTTCATATCGGTATCTGTGGTGAGCACGGTGGAGATCCTTCATCTGTTGAATTCTGCCACAAGATTGGTCTTGATTATGTATCATGTTCACCATTCCGTGTACCTATCGCTAGACTTGCTGCTGCTCAGGCTGCTATTGCAAACAAATAGTCATTGAAAAAGCCTGCATTTATGCGGGTTTGAGGGCTATAGCGATATAAGAATATAGCATGAAACAATATAGATGCTCACAGAATTTCGGTTCTGTGGGCATTTTTTTGCGTTGAATAAGAGTAGTTTGTGTCTTGGAAGATTCTTTTTAAATAAGTTCGGTCTGATGAGTAGGGTGTAGTAATTTATTCAATATAGGGTAACGTAGATTTACAGTTTGAGCTTTTTTTCATTAATTCCATTTTGATGGGTTTATGATATAATAATACTATTATATGCAAGGAGAGAATAGCAAATTTGGAAGAAGTAGATATTATTGAACAGAGTATTGCTGATATGAGCGGTGACTTGTTGAGAATACTCTTGATAGATAAAACTACAAAAAAATATATCAGATGGGCAACCGATAATTATGTGTCATTAGGTGAGGATTGTAGTGCTGGGGTAGAAATAAAACCAGAGTTTATTACAGGAGATTATACGAATGTAATACAGCCGAGAGTGGCTAAATCTCAAGTTGAGCAGATGAAAAGAACTAGGGATAAGGCGGAAGTCTTTACACCATGTTGGATATGTAATGAGTAGAATAATTTGGTTGATGATGCATGGTTTGATAGAAAGAATGTTTTCAATACCTGTGATGGAGATTCGTGGAAGGTTACAGATGGGGTAATTGCTTTTCCTAATAATAAAACATGGCAGCAATATGTTGATGCTAGAAGATTAGAGATAAGTTGTGGAGAAGCACCATATCTTGTCAGCAGATATAATACTGTTACAGGTGAGCCGATACAGGTAAGAGATAGGATAGGTATTTTGGATAGAAAATTGCGAATTGTTTCTGAAAATACACAAACTGAAGAAGGCGACTTGCTGATATTCAAGTCTTGAAGGAACATATCTTTGATTACTTTAAGACAAAAGACGTATATGCGGATTATCGTAAATGCGGATATAGCAAGAAGTTCTTAGAAGAGCATAGACAGGAAATCCTGCTTCATAAGGCTGCCAAGAATGCCTTTGATGAGCTTCATCTGAAGAAGCTTCCAAAGGTAAAAGATTTAAGTGCTGAGTATGCTGAAATCCTTGCAGAAAAGAAAAAGCTGTACGGTGAATATCGTCAGGTTAAGAAAGATATGCAGGAGATCCAAAGAGCAAAATACGATATCGACCAGTTCCTTAAAAGCGATGAAGAGCAGAAGAAGGAACGTATCAGAAAACACAATATCACTCGATAATTCTTTTTGGGAAATCTGTAGGTTTAAGACTTATGGGTTCCCCTCTTTTTTCATTTCTGAAGAAAATTCCAACGGAAGAAAATAGCGATTCGTAAGAATTGCGTAGCCAAGCGATTAGCTTGTTCAAGGGGATTGGGGATGTGCCACCAACGAGCGGATAGTAGCTTTTGGTGCAAAAAAGCACTGCTCGCCACTTTGCGAAGACGCGCCCTAACACCATCGAAGATGGTGTCGCGCGAAGCGGGAAAATAGATTAGAAAAGCATGAAAAAAGGTCCGAGAGTCCAGATAATGGGACAGTATTTCTGATAATTTAGACATGTAACAAGACCGTAGGGAATTAAAAAATCAATCTCAACATTATATGGAAAAATAATAAAGCAATGCTTTTTCTGTGGAAATAAAAACTTTACAAACATAAAGATTTCTATAGCGAATATGGAGAGATGATGGTATAATAGTGAAAGATTGGTTTAATGTTGTTCTCTGAGGAGAAGAAAGGTGTACTTAGTGAAAATATCATATAACGGTCTATGGAAATTATTAATTGATAATGGAATGCAAAAGAAGGATCTGATAGATAAGATCGGAGTCAGCTCTACTACCATTGCAAAAATGGGGAAGGGCGAAAAAGTGTCTTTAGATGTATTGGAGAGAATTTGCAATTATTTCAATTGTGATATTGGTGATGTTATGAGTTTTGAAAAATAAATATGTCTCCAAATGCGACAAAATTAAAGATTAAGAGGTTATACAAATCTTAAATGAAGAAGACAATTTACAACAACACATTTACTCGATTCACAGACAAGGAATTTGATGAAAAGTATGCATTAATCAGTCATGCGATTCAGCTTGGCGATACGATTAACGCAAAGAAGTATCGTGACATTTTAAAAGAAAATGGAATTGACGCTTCTGACTTACCTTCAGCAGAATTGTTCAATAAAGATAATAAAATTGAATTAGTGCCTGAGAGAAACAAGTTTACATTTATAGATTTATTTGCAGGAATTGGCGGATTCAGAATTGCTATGCAGAAGCTGGGCGGCCAGTGCGTTTTTTCTAGTGAGTGGGATGAGCCTGCCAAGGAAACTTATTTTAGAAATTATGGTGAAGTGCCATTTGGTGATATTACGATACCTGCAACTAAAGCATTAATCCCTGATAAATTTGATGTTTTATGTGCGGGTTTTCCTTGTCAGCCATTTAGCAATGCTGGCTTAAAAAAGGGAATTGAAGATACGCGAGGAACATTGTTTTATCATATTGCGGAAATACTCCGTGATCATCAACCCAAGGCAGTATTGCTTGAAAATGTTAGAGGACTTATCAGTAATGATAAAGGAAAAACCATTCAAACTGTTCTGCGAACAATTACTGGGATGGGATATACGTGTAATGTTCCACAGGAACTTATTGATAATGGTCCGGTATCAAAACTAAAAGAGGAATGTGCAAAGATGGTTCTGTGCGCAAAAGATTATGGGGTACCACAGAATCGTCCTAGAATTTATATAGTACTTTGGAAAAAGGATTTGGATATTAAAGAATTTCTATATCCAGAGACTGAAAACACGAAAACAAAAGTTTCATCTATTCTTGAAAAAATGTTCCTGATACATTTACAATTTCGGATAAATTGTGGGCGGGACATCAAAGAAGAAAGTTGGAACATGAAGAAAAAGGAAATGGATTTGGATATTGTTTATTCAATGGAGATTCTGAATATACAAGCACAATATCGAGAAGGTATTACAAGGACGGGAGTGAAATACTGATTGAGCAACCGGGTAAGAATCCGAGAAAACTAACACCAAGAGAGGCAGCTAACCTGCAGGGATTTCCAAAAGAGTTTAAGCTTCCGGATTCGAATACAAAGGCCTATCAGCAGTTTGGAAATAGTGTAGCAGTTCCGGTTGTTGAAAAGGTATCAGAACAAATAGTGAAACAAATATTGGAGGTGTAAATAGATGTTTGCAGATTTAAATGATCCTGTGCTTCAACCTGAAAGTATCAAGGCAGGACTTATTCCAGAAATTACAATAAGTGAAGGCTTAAGAATAAAGTTGGATGAGATGTTTTCACAGGAGGAGAAAGCATATAGCAAAATTTGGGGAGCAACATCAGTTGTTCAAACTGATAAAAGCTATGTTTTCTTTTCAAATCAATGGTTGTATCTGGCTGTAATGTGCAAAAAATATGCGCAGGCTTTATATCAGTATTGCGATTTTTTTGATAATCATATGAGAACTGATACTGATGTAATGAATTGTGTTAAAGCACAGGATTATAGCGGATCTGCATATGTTAATCTTTTTGACTCTGAAAATGATAGAGAGTATATGAAAAAATTCATTAACGGAGATCAGGAATTTAGACCAGGTAAAAATCTGGTTAATGCCGGCGATAAAATCAGATCATGTAAGGATATTTTTGGGTCTTGTGTTTTAGGAAAGATGGATGTTCCAAATGCCTCATCTGCATATCTAGGTAATCTGGTCTATTATCTTGCAAAAAGACCTGCTCTTTATGATGAGCTTGAAAATGAAATTTCTGGCCAGACTGAAGTGCTTGATTCAGCAATCAAGCTGCCAGTTGTAGTGAAAGATTGTGCAAAAGCAATTGTTGATTACATATATAAGTTAGATGAGTTCGAGAGTATTATCGAACGAATCGAAATTATGGATCAGAGTATAAAGATAAATACAGGAAATACAGATGGGCTTTTGCCAGAAGGAAACTGGTTACGGTATATGTTCGCACGTCCATCGTCAGGAATGTTTGACCCAGAATCATCAAGTGATAAGACTAGGGTGTTTGATACTGAATATCTTATAAAAGCAAACGGTGAAGAGTACAGATGTAAACTGACTACTGAATGGGTTGGAACAGATATAACTGAGGGTGCACAGGGCAATAATTATCTACAGGCGCTTATAAAGCTGGTTAATAAATATTATTCTGATGTTCTCGAAATAAAGGACGAAGGTGGTACCTATTATCTTCATGTATTGAAGAAAGAATTTCTTATATCAGATTTACCAGACGTATTTGATTCTGTTTTTGCTGAGCGATATATCACATCACTTCTGACTAAACCGTTTGTTATTTTGACTGGTAATAGTGGTACGGGAAAAACCAGAATAGCGAAACAGTTTTCACAGTACCTTGAAAGAACAATAGATGGTAAAAGAAATTGGTTAATTGTTCCTGTTGGTGCAGACT
This sequence comes from Clostridium sp. AM54-37XD, assembly GCF_003478225.1. Lineage (NCBI taxonomy): Bacteria > Bacillati > Bacillota > Clostridia > Eubacteriales > Clostridiaceae > Clostridium > Clostridium sp. AM54-37XD. The sequence continues at coordinate 146,385 of NZ_QUEV01000004.1, read as the reverse complement.
GGACAGATAATACTAAAATGCTTGGATTTTATAATCCACTTGAAGAGAAATATGTCTCAACTCCAACACTGGATTTTATTCTCCAGGCAATAAAAAATCCGACAGTGCCATATTTCCTTATACTTGATGAAATGAATCTTTCACATGTGGAAAGATATTTTTCAGATTTTTTGAGTGCAATGGAGTCGGATGAAGAAATCCCACTTTACAAGGTGTCTGGCAAAAAAGCGAAAGATGGAGAAGAGATAACGATTCCTGAAAAGATACGACTTCCTAAAAATCTTTTTGTAACAGGAACAGTTAATATTGATGAAACAACATATATGTTTAGTCCAAAGGTGTTAGATCGCTCTAATGTTGTAGAATTTAAGCCTGAAAAGGAAGCTGTATTGAACTTGATTACAGGTTCAGTAGATGTGAATAATGTTTCTCGTGCAGGAAATGGAGTGGCTGAAGGATTTATAGATCTTGCGTCTGTTATAAGAAATGGAGTTTGCAATGTTGAACAGATAAAACTTGAGCAGGTTCGAGAATTTCTTGATAGCATTTACGAGGAACTTCAGGAAAGTGGTTTTGAATTTGCTTATCGTACAGTTAAAGAGATCCGTCAGTATTATGCAGCGGCATATGAGTTACAGAAAGGTAACTTTAATCTTACAAGAACAATGGACGAACAGATTGTTCAGAAGATTCTTCCTAAAATATATGGTGATAGAAAACAGATAGGAGAGTTACTGGATACTCTTGAAGAAAAATGTAAAAACGGAATTGGGGATTCATCAGAAGAAATGACTTTATCATTGAAGAAGATAGAGCAGATGAAGAAAAGACTTGATAAATATCAGTACGCAAGCTTTATGTAAGAAGGTGTTTTAATGGGCATAGCAGCAATTTCATTTAAAGATAAAAATGGAATAGAGATAGTAATTTATCCGCAGGGCGAGTGGGATACTATTGATTTTAACGTAGCTACTGAAGAAGAAGGCACAGATATGATTGCCTATGAAGAAAAAGAAGCTGCGTCTAAAGCTGTGCTCTCAAAGCTGGATATTGCAACTTCAGTGGATGGACAGAAAATATTAAGACTACGCGAAACAGCTACTTATACATGCAGATTAAAGGGTGACATTCAAACTGGTTCGGATCAGATTTGTAAGAATCTCGGTTTCCCAAATGAGAAGAATAATAAGTTCCTCAAAGTAACCAGAGATAGAGATGCATTATCCTTTAGATTTATTAACTACCTTGGAAGAACACATTTAAAAAATTCTTCAGATGAAACTGTAGTCGATTTTGAAATAGTACCTCAGAAGATGAATTATGAAGAGGACTATATTGAGTTAACTAAAAAGCTGGCTGAAGAGTGCGCAGAAATCTTGCTGGAGTATTCAGGTGTTACATCGAACAGATTTGAAACATCTGATACCAATAGTGCCAAGACGCTTTTGGAGCAGTTTATTTTCTTGAGGGAATTCTGTTACTCACATAACCTACAGGCTCTTTTCGGACATATAAAGCGTAATCCGGATAGAATGCTTATGAAGGATGAAGTCCTTAAGCCAATTGGACAGGGTTATCCAAGTGTAAGCTTTTATTCCAGCCCTTTTTCTCATAGTAGAGGCTGGCAGATGGTAAATGGAAAGCCTATGCCTCAAGAAGTTGCTGCAACAAGAAAGTATGACAGTCTTGATACCGTTGCAAACCGTTTTGTGAAGTTTGCTTTGAAAAAATTCAACCTGATATGTAGAGAACTCTGTTCAAGTCTTGATGCCGCAAAAGGAAAAAATGCAGGACAGAATATGTATACGGAGTGCTATCGGGAGGCTTTAGAGATTCAAAGAATTACTGATGACATTTTGAGAGATCATTTCTTTGATGATGTAAGAGAACTTACGATTATGCCGCAGAATAATCAGGTACTTGAAAAGAGAGAAGGATATAGACAAGTCTTTTACGCAGCAGCTATGGTTGATCTTGCTCTTCAGTTGAATTGGGAGGGTGAGCAGGAGCCTATAGCGGAGAATCTAAAAATACGGCATTACTGTATGAGTATTGGTTGTTTTTTGAACTTAGAAAAATTATCAGTTCAATCGATAATTGCCAATGTGTACAGGCTTCTGAAAAGCCGTTCATCAATACTGACAATGGTCTAACTATTTCATTAAGCGAAGGTCAGACTTCTTGTCAGGCATTTCTTCTTCCTGATTTGGGTACAAGGGTGAATCTGTATTATAACAGGACCTTTTCAAGGGAAGAGTTTTCCAATACAAAGTATGCAGGATCATATTCAAGGCCGTTTAGACCGGATTACACGCTAGAAGTGTATCCTTCGGATTATCTTAAAACTGAAGATGCCGTCAGAGAAGGTGCGGTAAGCTACATTCATTTTGATGCGAAGTACAGGATAACGGATTTAAGATCTTTTATCGGACCTGATGAAAATGAAATGATAGAGGAGCAGATAAAGGAAGAAGTTGAAAATGATAAACAGGATAGCGTAACGAATACATACAAGCGAGGAGATCTTCTGAAAATGCATACATACAATGATGCAATTAGAAGAACTGTAGGAAGTTACGTCCTGTATCCTGGAGATTTTGATTCAAAGACAAAGAATTACAGACTCTTTGAGGAGGTTCTTCCAGGAGTAGGTGCTTTTGCAATCAAACCAAGTATTCAGACGGACAGTGAAAATGCATTGAAGGATTTTATATATGAAATCATTGAAGCACGTAGCAGAAAATACAGCAGACTTAACCGTATGTTGTCTTATAGCAACCTTGTACTTGGTGAACCTGCGATTAGTATGTTAGATAAAAGAACTACAGGTAAGGAAAAGGACAATAAGAATATCCATAATGATTTGTGTGTTATCGGTTATTTGAGACCTGATTATTATAAGTTGCTGAGCAGAGAAGACCTTTTATCTGAAGGCAGGACTTTTGTTTTTTATTACTATGCTATCAAGGGTGAATCAGTGTATTCACATCATGAAGATATAGGAAAAGCAAAGTATATTCGCTTTTATCAGAATGATATAAATGCTACGGGTAGATATGAAATAGAGCCGCTTAAAGGAATCATAAAATCAAGTGAATTGGTTTCAAAAAAGCAGCTTGATGATTTACTGACAGAGAATGGTTCTAACGATGGTAAAGAAAGATCCGCAGATTTTTATTATGTTCTTAAGGTGGAGGTAGTAAGCTGCACTGAGCCAAAGATTAGCTGTAATAATAGTGATTTGAATGGCGTGAATGGAAATGATACATTCAGTCCACATTCACCTAAGGTTGTAACTGAAGATTGGTTATTAGTGAAATCTTGAAAGCTGGTGAAGTAATATGAGCGATAAGCTTACACCTGAAAAAAGAAGCTGGAATATGAGCCGGATTAAAGGCAAGGATACAAAAATTGAGGTGGAAGTCAGAAAATATCTGTTTTCAAAAGGATATCGCTTCAGAAAGAATGATAAAAGATATCCCGGTAAGCCGGATATTGTTCTACCAAAGTATCATGTGGCTATATTTGTTCATGGCTGCTTTTGGCATCGGCATGAAGGATGTAAAGATGCGACAACACCAAAAACGAGAACGGAATTTTGGCTTGAGAAGTTTGATAAAAATGTCAAAAACGACCAGATAAAACAGGAAAAGCTTAGGGAGCTTGGGTGGAAGGTAATTGTTATCTGGGAGTGTGAATTGAAGCGGAGTTTCCAGGAAACAATGGATAAGGTTGAGAAAGAGCTGACACGAAAGCCGTTTATAGGAGCACAAAATTGATTTAGCAAAAAACGAGGGTTATTAATATTGGGAACTACAAGCGAAAAAGATATGCAGGTTAGAGAGATTAAAGAAGGGTATAAATTTGCTGATAAACTGTTTGCAAAGTATCCTCTTCTCGGAAATGCAATTCTTAAAGAATCAACGCAAGATAAAATAAATGAACAGGCAAAAAAAGCATTGGATATACTCGTTGAAAATCCTTCTTATGTTTCGAGTATGCCAATAAATTGGTATTTGTTTATTACCTTGGCAACGATAAACTATGCAAAAAAATGGGATTCTAGCGAGGAAAGTCGATTTACAAAGTATATTACACTTCAATTTGGATACAGAGATGATTCAGGTAAAATCTGGGGAATAATATCCTGCTGCTTAGAAAAAGCACTTAAGTCAAAAAACAGATTTTTCCTTAAAGACGAAAATGGCAGAGAGTTTTTTGAGACGGTGCTGGTACATTCGTTTGCACCGCTGAATGCATGGGATTCTGTTTTTGAATTATTATATGATTTCTTAAGAAACAATCTGAGATGGAATTATATTAAAGAGGATCCAATCATAGAAAAGATGATTGTAGCCTTAAATGCAAAAATGAATGGGAATTCGTCAGATGATGAAGATCTGTTTATTAGTTCAAAAGAGTACCATATTAGACTTGGAGCAAAACGACTATTACAGAATAGACCAGAATATACAGTAATTCTATTTGACAGCATTATTAGTAGGATAAATGATTTAATACAGAATGCTGCAAAGGAACCAAGATCATATTTAGATAAGCTGGTAGACGTTTGGTTCGCTAATAAGATAAGCAGATTGCTAGATGGTGAAAAGGCGCAAATAACAAAAAGAGTGTCACGTACAGGTGACACTGCTTTATCATACTCAAAAATTAGAACGAGGTTGTATTGTCTTCATCGGGAATATCCATAGCTGTGCCGACTATCCGTTTAGAGAATACAGGACATAAATACGCGGAAATAAAGCTTTATGAGGAAGGAAGGTTAATTTCTAAAGAAATACTAGAAATATATGGTAATGAGCTTGGAGAAACAGTAAGTGGTTGTAGTATTCCAATTACTATTTCAGGTCTAAATTCATGCAATTTAAAAGTAGAAATAATCTGTGATGGAGACGTTATCTATGACTCCGGAAAGAGTCTTCATAAAAGATTTTGGATTTTAAAAAACGGCAAGGAAGCCAGCATAAGTGGATTAAAACCAGGAAGATATGAAATCTACGCACCTTATGTGGATAGCATATCTTTTGAAGAAGTAGACGTTTTTGAAAAAGGTAATAATTACCTAGACATTTGCCTGAATGATGATTATGCAATCTATTATAATGACAGACTTGTCGCCATGGATACATCAAATATCAGAGAGGTGACGATTTCAGAACCGGAGTTTGTGGAGGGATGTCATTATGTTACAGAAGAGGATGAGTGTAAGATAGCCCTTGTTCAGGATAGTTTTTCCATTTATTTAGATAGAGAACGTCAGGGAAATAGTATACGTATATACTGTGGAAGCGAAGAAATAGAGCTAACTGATTACTGGAAAGACGGAGACGTATGTGAAATACCCTTGAGCAGTCTTTCTTCAGTGAACAATGTGTTATCAATAAGTATTGTTAGTTTAGAAAAAAATGCGGTCATTTATGAAAAACATTTTCTCGTTCTAAGCAATTTAAGCATCTCTTTTAATAAAGATTGTTATGTTATGCAGGATGATTATGATGAAGCATTTGCTGATATTAGAATCAATGAAGAAATGCAGAGGCATAATATTCAAATAGGCGAAAAAGTCATAGTAATTGAATATGAGGATGGAAGTATAAAGGTTGATGTTCCGGCTATGACTTATCATTGGAACAACATTGACAACATTTATCCGGGAGAGAATGTATGGATTGATGACATTAAGCAGGGAGCTGAGTTAGAGATAAACTGTTCATCCGAATTGGATTTTGAAGTTGAAATCGGGGATGAGCGATTTTCGGATTCAAAAATAGATCTTTTTGCTATTGCAGAGCAGGAAAGAAGCAAGGCTTCTTATAACTATCCGGTTACTGTTTCAGTGCAGAATCATAGGTATACTTTGGGACAGATTATCTTTTCTGAAATGTTTATTAGGATGCCTGTGTTTACGTTTGATGAGCAATTTATCTACTGGGATGGTGGCATTAGCTTCATTGGAAATCGGAATAAAAGAATCAGACTGGATTTGTATGACGAAGAGAATCAAGCTTACTCATTGAATTTGAAATTTGATGATAACAAAATTGAATTACCGGAAGACTTCGTAGATGGTGAATATACATATTCAATAGTTCTGGAATCGGAAGACGAGGAGCTGATTCTTGCGCAGGAAACGCAGTTCTTTGGAAACCCGAATAAATACAGATTTGAGAATAAAGTAATAGAAATCTTTGAAGTTACTGAAGATGTTGAAGAAGGGACAAAACCCCAGGAAATAAAGCCTGTTTACATTGAGAATATTAAGTTTATTGAAAGAAATTTTTTGGCATCGGAAGATGGTATTTTTGATATTTATGAAGGTCAGATGTTTTTTGTTAGGCCTGATGGAAGTAAAAAGTACTATTCACGTAAATACTATACCAACAAGCAAACAGGTTTTTCGTTCTATAAAATCAACCCGGTAAAAATAATCTATATTAACGAAAAGCTGTTACGAATTGTAAACGAGGATGATGAAGGACTCTATTGCTATGACAATTTTGGAACTTCCCCAAGATTGGAGATTACAGATAGAGAACCAAGGATTGGTGCAAAAAATTATAAAGATATACTTTTTTATTTATACGGGTCGAATGTAAAGAGGCTAAGAGCGCAGGTTACCACACCTGTTATTTCCACATCTTCAAATGTAAGGAACGATTTTGAAAAGTATGTTGAGATAGATCAGCGTGAAGTTATTGAAGCGGATGTATCAAGGCGCATGATAATAAATGCCGGTCCAGGAACAGGTAAAACGTGGACCTTGATTGAAAAGATAATAAATCTTGTAGATGTTCAGGAAGTGGATCCTGAAACTATTTTGGTGCTTTGCTTTTCAAAAGCTGCAGTAGAAGTTGTAAAGAATAGATTAAAAAAAGCAGCTGATGAAGAACGTGTATCAGAAGTAATTAATCTTGTTGATATCAGAACCTTTGACTCATTTGCTTCACAAGTATTGTACTGGGTAAAGGATGAAAGTGAATATGATAACCTGCAATACTATGACATTGGAAAATTGAACTATGATGAGAGAATTAATCTGTTTACGAGTACTATAACGGATTTGCCAGAGCTAATGGAACAATGTTGCCATCTGTTTGTTGATGAGGTTCAGGATTTGGTAAAGGAGCGTGCACGGATGGTGCTTGCTATTATAAGAAATATACCGGAGCCTTCAGGAGTAACATTGCTTGGAGATGCTTGTCAGTCAATATATGACTATCAGGCAAGAAATGACCGGATGACTTCAAAACAGTTTTATAGTGTTATGGCAAATGATATGCCAAAATTCGCGTACTATACATTTACAAGAAATTACAGACAAGAGGATGAACTTGCATATTTAGGTGATGGGTATAGAAAGCATATTTTAAGTGGAAGAATTAAAGACTGTGATTCTTATTGGCATAATGATGTCGAAAAACGAATACATCAGTTCAAGGAGTATGATGCTGATAAGATAACACAAAATAGTTTAAGAGAATTACTGGATTCAGGAACTGTAGGAATACTGACCAGAACCAATGGCCAGGCACTGAAAATATCAGCGGCTTTGAAGGAAAAGGGAATTAATCACGTTTTAAAGAAACGATTACGAGATAACACATTAAATAAATGGATAGCTTTGGTTTTTAATGATTATGAGCTGACTTCAGTAGATGAAGATGACTTTACAACCCTATACAATCAAATAGCAGATCCTGAAGACGCAGAATCGTATGAGGTATGGAATGCTATAAAAGAAGCTGCGCGCGTTTCGTCAGAAAGAATTGGTGTGAGAGATATATTGAAGGGCGTAATGACCAATTCAAGATCTATGGTGTTATATTCGCATGAAAGGGTATCTGGTTTAACTGTTACGAATATTCATAGAGGAAAAGGACGAGAATTTGACGCAGTATTAGTTGAAAACGATATTTTCTCTGAAGATGAAAAAGAGTTAGAAGAACATAAAGTTTGCTATGTCGCATTGACTAGACCTAAGCGTGAGATATATAGAATAAATGCAAAAGCAGATTATATTCGAATTGACAAAGAAGGCGATAGACGATGCTTTAAATCTGATTATGTAGGGTATAACAAACAACGCTTGACGTATTTTGAAGTTACAGGGGAGCCAGATATAGATTTAAGATCCTTTGTACGAGAAAGTGGAGCACAGCTTTATATCAGGGAAAACTATGATGACCTCGTAGGAAAGAAAATTGTTTTGATTAAAGATAAACATAAGTCGGAGTTTGTACGTTACAAAATTGTTCTTGTTGAAGATAATTATGTTCTTGGATATACAAGCAAAGAATTTTACGAGTCATTAAGTAGAGCACTGCATATAGTTTATAAGTTACCTTCAAGAGCAGAATTGTACTTTAATGTCTATCCGGAGCGTTTTACAGACATATATGTCGATGATGTTATTTCTGTAATTGATCAGCTTGATGGTTCAGAAATGGGTGTAAAAGCCTTTGGAGAAATGGTCACTTGGAATGCAGTTACCATTGTTGGTTATAGCAAAGCGGAATACTAATAGGAGAATGAGATGGCGGATTATAAAGAGTTCTATGAGGCCCGAAAGGAAATCATAGACATAGTAAAAAAAGACCTTATTGGGCCTGTATATGAAGATGAAATACTGGTTGAGCGTCCTACACAATATTATGTTATGGGAAAACTATATCCAAGAGCAAAGGATGAGCAGGATAATGAAAGCGATACAGATGAGGATGTAACAACAAACTCTGGCATGGATCAGAATACTGATTCATATGACAGTGCATTGGCGTCCACAAACGTTATTGATCCAAGTACTATGGGTGTTACTTTTACAGTAAAGCCAGGTGTTAAGCAAATAAAAGTGTCTGTAAGCTATGCTCAGTATCATTCAAATACAAAGGAAGAGATAGATAAACAAGGACTTGATGTTAGTAAATATGAAAATGATGTGACTGATAAGACGTTATTTTGGGTTAGAGAGCCGGGAAAACAGGCATTTGTATTTGATATAGGAAAAGATAAAGAATACAGAATTGTTGATGAGATATATCTTAGGTCGTTCACTCACAAAACATTTGAGAGTGGGGAAACAGTTATTACCATAGTTCTCACAAACAAGTATGTAATTGATCAGTTTGATTTTGATGAAAAGAATAATCACTCTTTATTTCAACCAGAAATTACTATCGTTTCCGATGAAATGGAAGGAAGAGTGTTTACTTCTGTTCGCAGACAAATTGAACTTACTGACGATGAAGAACTATCAGAGCTTGATATGTTATATGCAGCTAATGGTTGCTTTGGCCAAGGGCATGGTTGTGCTGTTGAATGGGATATAGAGAAGGTAGAACCAGACTATATTAAGAGCTCGTTTATGCCTGCATTTAATCTTCTTCAAATGAAGGCACGTCAAATAGAGAATAACCCTGTGTTCAACATGAAATATTTACACACAGGAGATGCCGAAGAAATAATTGCTAATTTAGAGAGTTTTGTAGATGAATATAGAGACTGGATTAAGAAGCTTAAAGAATCCATTCCCAAAGAATATGCGGAAAGTGCAAATAATAATATAAATAAGTGTCTGACTGTTTGTGAGAGAATTGAGCAAACAGTTAAGACTCTCGGAAACAGTGCGAAGGAAAATGGAAATGCATGGAAGGCTTTTAGATATGCAAACGAAGCTATGTACATGCAAAGACGACAATCAATAATAAAGGGTGGAAGGGAACCAAAAGATGAGAATATTAATTGGTATCCGTTTCAGCTTGCATTTATGATGCTTGAAATAATGTCATTTGTAGATCCGACTGGGGATGACAGAAAGACGGTTGATTTGTTGTGGTTTCCTACTGGTGGTGGTAAAACCGAGGCATACTTAGGAATTGCTGCCTTTTGTATTTTTTACAGAAGACTAAGCCATGAAGAAGGTGTAGACGGTGTAACTGTTTTGATGAGATATACCTTACGATTGCTAACGATTCAGCAGTTTGAAAGGGCTAGTATCTTGATTTGTGCTTGCGAATTGTTACGAAAGAAATATGCTTTACTGGGCAGCGAAATATCAATTGGATTGTGGGTTGGAAATAAACTTACTCCAGGTACGATTGAAGTGGCAGATACTACTTTGGCAAAGTTACATAACAATGGAAATGTAGATCAAGATGAGGCGGATCCATGTCAGATAAAGATTTGTCCTTGGTGCGGTAAAAGAATATATCCTAAGAATTATTCTATTAATGCTGCAAAAACACGTATGAACATAAAGTGTACAAATGGCGAATGCGTTTTTTCAAAAGAGGAAAGCTTGCCTATTCACTTAATTGACGAGGAAATCTATGGAATTCGACCAACATTTATAGTTGCTACGGTGGATAAGTTTGCTCAGATTACGTTACAAGATAAACCGGCGGCGTTGTTTTCAGTCGATAAACAATGCCTTCCTCCTGAATTGATTATTCAAGATGAGCTTCATCTTATTTCCGGACCATTGGGAACAATGACTGGAATATATGAGGCTGCAATAACAAAAATATGTGAACGTGATGGGGTACCAGTAAAGGTTGTAGCTTCAACAGCAACTATTCGTAATGCGGATAAGCAGATTAGAGCTTTATATGGAAGAAAATTTGCTCAGTTTCCGCCACAGGGAACATGTGCGGATGATTCCTTTTTTGCTGTGAAGTCAACTCCAGAGGAGAGACCGGCAAGACTATATATGGGAGTTATGGGAGTTGGAGCGACTTTTACAACAACTCTTATAAGAGTGTATGCGGCATGGTTGTTTGCCTCCAGATATCTGATTGATAAAGGATATAGTGATAAAGCAATCGATAACTTCTGGACGTTAACTGGATATTTCAACAGTATTCGAGAATTGGGTGGTGCACAGACACAGGTTGTAGATGATATTCAAAGTAGATATCAATACTTAAAGGATAAGAAATTTGCGGATTTTAATCCTAAATTTACCGGAAATAATAAATATGAGTATTCTGAAGAATTAACGAGTCGAATGACGAATGACCAGATTTCAGATATCATTCAGACTCGACTTAAGGTCCCATATACAAGTGAGAAGGGTGAAGATGTACCATTTGATTTTATACTTGCATCAAATATGATTTCAGTCGGCGTTGACGTAGGTAGATTGGGAACGATGGTTGTTGCTGGACAACCCAAAACAAATGCTGAGTATATACAGGCTACAAGTCGTGTTGGACGTGATAATCCAGGTCTTGTGTTTATGATTTATAATGCATCTCGTTCTAGGGATAGGTCGCACTATGAACAGTTTTTAAGATATCACGCTGCACTATACCGTTATGTAGAAGCTACAAGTTTGACACCTTTTTCAGATAGAGCCAGAGATAGGGGACTTCATGCATTATTTGTAACGTTATGTAGATACATGTGCCCTGAATTGCTCGAAAATGAAAATGCTTCAAGATTTGATCCGTCGCTTCCAGAAGTTAAAGAAGTTGAGGATATTATATTTAAATATGTTCAGATCGTTGATAAACGTGAGTTAGATAATGTCATCAAAGAAGTGAAGTTCATTGAAATGAAATGGGCAGAAGAGGCTCAAGGTGAACTGTGGTATCACAGAAAAAAGAAGAGATCTTTGTTAAAAGAAGATATCGAAGAAGATGATAGATTTAGATGTATGAATAGTATGAGAAGCGTTGAAAAGCAGTCTGGATTATATTTGCTAGGAGATTAATTATGAGGATTGGACCCAAAAGCGCCAAAACAAAGAAAGACGCAATAGGAAAGTTAAGGAAAACGCAATTAATTACTACATTCGCACCGGGAGCAATAGCAGATATGCCGGATTATTCTGTTATTTTGGCAGCTACTGATTATTGGAATCATTACAGCCCTGTAATACATGAACCTAACCTTGAAAGATTGCTTGGTATAAAAGGTTTTAAAGAACCATATGCTACCGATTCAGAAAACCCTAAAGGAAATCCAGACGTACCAGCATTCCGGTTTCCAAGGATGCATTTTTGTCCGAAATGTGGAGACTTGAAGGATTATAAATTGTTTGGAGATGCAAAGCATAAGAAATGTCAGTGTGGAAGACAGTTGGTTCCTTCACGTTTTGTTTGTTCATGTATCAATGGTCATCTGGAAGATTTTCCGTATAAATGGTGGGTTCACTATGGAAACTATTCTGAATGTCCTTCTGGTGATAAGTGGGATCAGACTAGTATTGAGTTCAAAAATACCACTGGCGGATTATCAAGTATTGTAATCAAGTGTAAGGCGTGCGGTAAAACCAGAACCATGGAAGGTTGCATGAGTAAGGATGCGTTAAAGGGATATAAATGTAAAGGTAAAAGGCCATGGATAGGATTTGATAAACAGTTTGATGATGTGGAAAATTGCATGGCTCCGATGAAGACGTTACAGCGAGGGGCATCTAATGTTTATTTTAGCGTAACACAGAGTGCGTTAACGATTCCGCCATATAGTCAAAAGATACAAAGCGATTTAAGCGATAAGTGGGAAGAAGTAAAAGGACTGTTTGATAACAAAATGGATGATGAAAATATAAAGATAGTTCTTGGGGCATCTATATTTCGTCAAACAATACTAGAAGGAAGATATTCTGCTGACGATTACTTCAAGGCAGCTAAGGAACGTTATCAGATGGAAAACCCTTCAGAGGAAGTAGAGATTGAAGATAACTATACAGAGAAGAATCTTTATCTAGACGAATATGAAGCATTATGCGCAGGATATGAACAAGATGAGGATGATGTGGAACCAGAACAATTTATTGCGGTTGAATCTGAGATTCCTGATATCTTGGATGGATTTGTAGAATCTGTAATGCTTGTAAAAAGACTTCGTGAAGTATTAGCTGTCAAAGGCTTTAGGCGCATAACCCCAGAAAAACCACACCCAGATGATAACAGAGCTGTTGGGATGGATGGAAGGAAATATCAACCTGTTTGGAACAAACCACATGATTGGATGCCGGCAATACAGATGCGTGGTGAAGGCTTGTTCCTAAAATTTGATGAAGAAAAATTAAGAGAATGGGAAGACAGGAATTCCGCCAGGTATGATCTAATGAAAGAACGTTTAGGAGACTACAATATTGGTAAAGGCATGATGTCGCCAAGATATGTAGTTTTGCATACATTTGCTCATCTTCTCATAAGACAATTAACTTTAGAATGTGGTTATTCAGGAGCTGCGTTGAAGGAAAGAATTTATAGTACATTCCCAGACTCAGATAAGCCTATGGCAGGAGTGCTAATCTACACTTCTTCTTCAGATTCAGACGGTAGTCTTGGAGGATTGGTAAGACAAGGTGAACCAGAATTGTTAGAAACAACAATTAGAAATATGTTACAGGAGGCTTCCTGGTGTTCATCGGATCCTTTATGTAGTGATTCAACGGCTCAAGGATTCAATTCTCTGAATTATGCGGCATGTCATGCTTGTACATTATTACCGGAAACCAGCTGTGAGGCTAGAAATTGCTTGCTGGATAGAGTTTCTATAGTTGGAACCTATGATGATAGAAGTCTTGGATTTTTTGGAGAACTACTTGAGGAGGAAGAATAAATGGCTAGGATGATACCAGCTACAATAAGCCCTGATGTTAAAAGTCCGGCCGAAAGAATGATCTATAGTTGGCTGAGCAATTTAGAATGGGAAAATTGCATTGTTTTACATTCGTTGGGAATGGCTGAACATGTTGACAAAATATTTGGTGAAATAGATTTTGTTGTCATCGCTGATGAAGGAGTTTTATGTATAGAAGTCAAGGGAGGTATTGTTAAACGCCAAGGTGGTGATTGGCATTTTATAAATCGATATGGTAAGGATTCTACAAAGAAGGAAGGTCCTTATCAGCAAGCGCAGGGAAATGAACAATCGTTAAGATTATACTTGGAAAAAAGGCTTAAAAATAAGCAGGATCCTATTTGTAGATGTGCTTATGCCAATTGCGTTATGACTCCGGATTGTGTGATTGATGCGGATGATAATATAGAAATTATACCTGAAATTACTTTTGATAAAAGAAATACAAAAGAAGATTTGTCTAAGTTTTTTGAGAGATCTTTCAAGTATTGGAAGGATAAGACGATGGAAAAACATCATTTTTCTGGAAGACACTTGCAGGATGAGGATAAAGAACGATTAGTAAGTATTCTTCGTGGTGACTTTGCGTTTGTTCCGGCAATGTCATTAGCGTTAAAAAGAACGGATGAGATGCTGGCTTCTTTAACAGACGAACAGTACATAATCATGCAGGGATTTCACTCAAAGAGAATGCTGGTTTCCGGTCCAGCAGGTACTGGGAAAACGATGCTAGCTATGGATCAGTGCAGAAAACTGACAGCAGAAGGATATAACGTGTTGTATTTATGCTACAACAAGTTAATTGCAAACTATGTAAGAAAGAATTTTGAATTAGAGAAGCAGGATATAGATGTTTCTACTTTACATAGTTTTCTTATGAAGAAAACTGGTGAAACTGAAATCGAAGATGCCAATTTCTTTACAGACATCTTGCCTAATAAATTCATAGATGGAATTGATGAGTATATGCCAGATAATGAAAAGTATGATGTTCTGGTTATCGATGAAGGACAGGATCTAATGAATACAGTTTCTGTCTTGTGCTTGGAAGGAATGGTAAAAGGCGGTCTGAGCAAAGGAAGATGGACTATATATTATGACAAAAATCAGAACATCTTTGGGAAATACGAAGAACTTCAGGATATTTATGATGAATTAGAAGATTATGGTGCCTCATGCTATGAGCTTTCTGTAAACTGCAGAAACACCAAGCAGATTGCAACAGGAAACTGGTATGCAACAAATATCAAGCAGGCTTCAATAATGAAGGCTGATGGTGAAGTGGTTGGTTATCATAAATATGATAGTAAGACTGCTGAAAAAACGGATGTCTTGAAACTTATTAGACGACTTCTTTCAGAAGGAATCAGTAGAAATGATATCGTTATCTTGTCTCCGTATAGAATGGATAACGCAAATAGCTGTCTTTATAATGCATCCATTCCATCTGATATTGGTGAGATAAGATTAAATGAATTTAATAAGCTGGATAGTGATGACTTTATAAGATTTTACACGGTAAAAGCGTTTAAGGGACTTGAAGCCAGAGTGATATTGTATATTGATATTGATGGTTTTGAGGACGACGATGAAAGGTTATTAAACTATGTAGCGATGTCTAGGGCAAGAACTCTTCTTGAGGTATTTTATAAAGCTGATTTGGAAGAAGAGCGCCAAAGGATGATGTTAAATAGTTATAATCTATAAAAATGCGTATGCCAAAGTAGTTGTAAAAAGGTTTGATAATATGAAGAGAGACGTTGTTTGACTGGGAAGCAGTTAGTGCTATCAATGGTGACTTGTATATTGTGTTTATGATTGATTGGGGATATATAGATTCCTTTTCAAAGTCTCAGTTAGAAAGGGCATGGTGACGTTTTGAGCTCAATTGAGATTAAAAAAATTAGTATAACAAAACTTGATACAGATGCCATTGTTAATGCTGCTAATGAAGGGCTGTTGGAAGGTGGTGGAGTATGTGGAGCAATCTTCCGAGAGGCGGGTTCAGTAGAACTCACAAAGGCTTGCAATGCTATTGGTGGGTGCAAGACTGGAAATGCTGTGATTACTCTAGGGTTTAATCTCCCAGCAAAGTATGTAATTCATGCTGTAGGACCACGATGGTTTGACGGGAAGCATAATGAACCTAAGCTTCTTTACAGTGCTTATAAACAATCATTGCTTATAGCAAAAGAAAATGGGTTGCATTCTATAGGCTTTCCTCTTATATCTGCTGGTATTTTTGGCTACCCTTTGGATGGAGCATGGAGAAAAGCCATCCAGGCTTGCAACGACTTTATTTGTAATAATTTGGACTACGATATTAAAGTTATCTTTGCTGTTTTGGATGATAAGATTCTTACAGCTGGAGAGAAAATTATTAAAGATATCGTAGTAGATGAGAAAGTTAAAGATAGTGTAATTAAGTGGTGTGAAAAATATACGGTTCTTTTTCATTCTATAAATGAGGATGATGAGTTAAGGTGTTTTTTTAAAGGCTATAATGTATATCAGCCGCCTCAGGGACATCACGGGCTGTATCAAATTTTAAATGTCTGTATGCAAGAAGCCTACGACAGCAATGTGGTAATTACGGATTATGGTAATGTCGTTGAAGATGGGAAGTTTTCTGATAGAGATTTATCCTGTCCTTCAAGAGAATGGCTGGCTACTCTTACAGAAAAACAAATCCTTGCAGTTATTGCATGGCATTTTAGAAGAGATCATTTTTGTGAGGGTAGTTGGATAGGTGAATCTGTTGCAGATGGACATATGGCAATATTAGTAGATACTTTGTTAGAAAAATGAGTGATTTATATAAGACATTAAGAGTCTTACTTAATAGTAATTAGAAAAGGGGCGACTGGTGAAGTGGAGTTTAAATCTATTAGCATAAAAAATTTTAGAAATTTTGAGGAGGTTACAGTTGATCTTTCTAATAAGAATATCTTTTTTGGAATGAATGATGTAGGAAAGACAAATTTTCTATATGCCTTAAGATATGTTTTTGATAAAGAGGTTAGAAAGAACGAGTTGCTGGATTCTGACTTTTATCAAAAAAACACGGCTGAACCTATTGATATTGTTGTTGCAATCGATATAAGCGATGTGGCTGATAGTGATAGTCAGAAATTGAGGGCAAGGGTAAAAGGCAATATTTCTTCTGGTGATAATATTGTATTTATCAAGTTACATGCTGTGTATAACCCTAGCGAATTAATTGCAGTTCCTGAAATGTATTGGGGAGGCGATTTAAATAATTTAGGAGAAATGAAGGCAAAATCCACATATTTTGAATTGGATTATGTGTTTAAACCGATTTATATAGATGCATACGTTGATTTAAATACTTTATTTCGGAAGAATTCAAATCAACTTATAGTTAGTCAAGATGAAACAGATGAGGACACTATTACTGAGATTGAAGGAAAAATACGAGACTTAAACGAAACGATCGGGTCCCTTTCTGGAGTAAAAGCTTTTGAAGATAATGTTACCCCTGAGTATAAGAAATTTAAGAATGAAGATATTGAAGTATCAGTAAAGTCAGAAATTGCAATTAAAGGCTTATACTCAAATATTGTTCCTTACATCAAGAAAAATGGTGAGGATTTATTATATCCTACAGCTGGAGAGGGAAGGAAAAAGCTTTTAGTTTACTCTATATATGATTTACTTGCAGGGACAGATCAGAATGCAAAAAAAATCAATATTTTCCTCATAGAGGAGCCGGAGAATCACTTGCATAGGTCAATGCAAATGGCAATTTCTAGAGTTTTATTTGGCGAAGATAATTACAAATATCTTTTTGTTACCACGCATTCCCCGTTAATACTTACAGAGATGGATAATGTTAATCTCGTTCGAGTGTTTAATGAAGGAAGATTAGATACAAGAGGAGTGTTTTACAAAGTTCCAGATGAATATAGGCAAAAAAAGAAAATGCTTAATAGAGGGCTATCAGAAGCTATTTTTGCAAAAAAAGTTTTATTGGTTGAAGGACCTTCTGAAAATGTCCTTTTTACAAAAGTGCTGTCTGAGATAAAGCCTGATTATGAAGTTGATGGAGTGTTCATATTACCTGTCAATGGTATTACCTTTAGAGCTTATAAAGAAATACTTGAGGCACTTGACATTAAAACCATAATCAAAACTGATAACGACTTAAGGAAGACAAATACTCCTGGTCAATATAGTGTGCTTGGCTTTTTACGTGTAAATGGGTATGTTACGGGAGTAAAATTACCGGAAGCTAAAATTTCAGCAAGTGGTTCGGGCGATATAAATGCTAAGCGTGATTTATATGATAGTAATAGAATTCGTTTGGATCAGATACGTGAGGAAGAGGAAATCTTTTTGTCGCATTGTGGATTAGAAGAAGATTTGGATGAAATTCTTCATGATGAGATGGTGACATACTTACCTGAAAGTAATGGTAACCCAATTGAATATTTGCAAGATGCAAAGAATTATCATATGGTTGAGTTAGTAGATAAGCTTAGTTATGACGATTGCCAAGTTATATATGATGATTATAATTTTGCTTGCTTAAAGGAGGTAATGGAAGAATGAAAAAACCATTATCTCCTGTTCAAGAAGATATAGTGAATACTTCTGGGAATATTATTGTTAAAGCTAGCGCGGGTACTGGTAAGACTCATACAATGGTAACTAAAATAGAAAAAGATATAGCTGATAATAAAAGCCATAAGGTTATTGCAGCAATCACTTTTACTATAAGGGCAGCGGGAGAAATAAGGGATAGGTTACCAGCTATTTCAGAAGATCATTTTATTGGTACAAATAATAGTTTTGCTATTGAAGAAATCATAAAGCCATTTATGAAGGATGTATATGGACGCGATTATGATAAAGAAATGGGGACGGATTATGAGGTTAAAGTTGAAGACTTTGACGAAGGAATTGACGAAATAAAGGAAAGTGGAATAATTGCGTCTCTTAAGGATAACAAGGAAAATTTCATTTTTAAACTGGCTCTTGATATTGTAAAGAATTCATTTGCTTGTCGTGAGTTTTTAAAAGCTAAATATTTTAATATATATGTTGATGAATATCAGGATTGCGATAAGGATATGCATGCTTTTTTATGTATTTGTGTGATGAGTTAGAAATAAATACATTTGTTGTAGGTGATGCTAAACAATCCATATATATGTGGCGTGGAGCATATCCTAAAGCTTTTGAGAGTATTTGGGAAAAACCAAATTTTGAAAAAAAATTCATGGGTGAAAACTTTAGATCTTGTGAGGCAATACAGAATTATTCGAATATGTTATGCAAGGAAACAAGGTCTTTCGTTAGAGATATAGATGATGCTTCCGCAATAAGACTCGTGTGTACAAATTTAAGAGATTGGCCTATAGATATATTAAATGAAATAGATTTAAGTAAAAAAACTGCAGTTTTAAGATATAGTAATGATAATGCAAGAGTCGCTGCAGAATTACTTTCAGATGACACTAATGAGTTTATTTATGTACCGACGCCTCCGATTGCGTCTATCACGACAAATACCGCTTGGCTTTACACGGCTATTGCTAGTTTTTTTATCATAAAAACATATTCTGTTTATGATATTATTCAAGTTATTCCAGATGAAGCTGTTGGATATAAGAGTTTGAAAAAGAACATACAAGCTCATTTGGATAAGATAAGTGAAACGCTAGATGCTAAAGATGAAGAGGTCTTTATGAACAAAGTAAAGTCTTTGGCTGATTATTTGGGCTATGAGACAAAAGATATTCACTTGAAAAAACTTTACAAAACCATTGTTGACGAAAATAATCATTATTATTTCTTACAAGATAGTATACAGAACATTTCAATGACATTTCATTCATCTAAGGGACTTGAGTTTGATCAGGTGGTATTATTTGCTGAAGATTATAATCTCTATTATCCTGATAGTATTTATAACCATTATGTTGCAGCAACAAGAGCGAAAGAGCGACTAATAATAGTTTATTTGGGTGAAAGTAAAGATCAAAATTTTTACAGAAATCTCAGCAATAAAATAGCTGACATGAATAAGAAAACAGAAGATTTTATGAAAATTATTATAAAGGATAAAGCTTCTAATGAATAATAAATATCCTGTTATTACGCTGTGTGGAAGTACACGCTTTAAAAATGAATTTATGGAAGTGCAGAAACAGCTTACTTTGGAGGGTAACATTGTTATTAGTGTTGGCCTCTTTGGTCATTCCGGAGATTCTGAGGTTTGGGAGAATATGGATGAAGGAACGCTGACCAAAACCAAGGAAATGCTTGATGATATGCATAAGCGTAAGATTGATATGGCAGATGAAATATTTGTAATCAATGTTGGTGGTTATATAGATGACAGTACACGTTCTGAGATTGATTATGCTGTTAAACATGGTAAGAAGGTTCGCTACCTGGAGGATTAAACATGGGGATTTTTACTGATGGAGATAACGAAGAAGATGAGTTGTTTGATTTGTATATGCTGAATGAAATCCACAAAGACAGTGGCGGAAAGGCTAACAAGACTGCATATTCGGGTGGTGGATGTCTTACATGTTTATTATTTATGATAGGAATTCCTTTTTTTGTTTATAATGGGATGCTTGTGGGTTTCTGTTTAGAGAAGAGGTGAATAATCTGGTGAAGCTTTCTGACTACTATATCTCGACTTATGCAAATGATAAAAATCAGGAGAGTCAAAAGAATGAAAGAAAGAAGGTTCATAATTTAATAAAGAAATTAGAGAAGTCACCAGATATATTTGGAGGACTTGCTTTTGATTATATTACCGTTGAAGAACAGGCTAAGATTGTGCATTTCTTTTTGGAGGAATGTAGCCAGCGTCAGATAGTAGATAATTTAATTAAGGTCAATGTTGATGCGGATTTCAGTGTTTTTGAGAAAGATTTGCATATGAAAGCCTATCTGCCGAGTGCTGTTCCGAACTATAATCCATTACCGGTAGAAGAGGCCATTAATGGAATAAGGTATGTTATTCGAGCAACGCCCAATAATCTTGATGAGTTATTACATTATTTGATAGAGGCTAACGATCAAGTTATTCGGTCTTATATGAAAGAGTATGAATTGCATAAGGCTATAGGCATCAAATTGGACTGGATACAATATGTAACAGATTACATAGACTATACTCTTAATGATGTATTTCAGTTTTTAGTATATCCTATAATGATGTATTCTAAGAAGGCTAATTCGTTGGAAGTAATTGAACTTCTATCAAATGAGACGGATAGATTGACAACTAGCTTTAAAAATTCAATTTCACAGAATTACAATAACATATTTGGTTCGGAAGGTTTAAAAGCATCAAGAATATTGTATTATTTTAGATATTTTATTGAGCATCGTAATAGATTGTTTGAGAACTCTGAAATATACCATATACTAATTAGAGAAATGGAAAAGTATCCTGAACTATTTTCTGATGTTCCTGAACAATATAAAGCAGAAAATATTCTTTTGACAGATGAGCAGATTGAGAGCGATCTGTACAAAACAATTTTTTCTGAAGGCATAAGGGTTCCAAATATTGATAATAAGATAGCTATTGCACGAAAATTGATAAATGTTATGCAAAAATATGGTGGCCGATATTGCGTAGATTCGAGTCTTCAAGATATTAAAGTATATTTTAGAGAAATATTTATGAGTAAAGAAACATACCACAGGCAGAAGACCAAGAAAATAGTTGAGGATTATCTGGCTCATGTGGATGAATTCAAAGAAAAGAACTTGCTAGGATTACCTGATTTTCAACGCCAAAGTCAGTATATTTTTTGCGTGAAAAAATAAGTCGAGGTTATTTTCGTGAAAAAAATCTGTCAGAAGCATATGCGGCAAAAGTGTTATTGACTGAAAAGATTAATACGTTGTTATTGAAATGCTATTGGCTAGCAGATAGTAAGACAGCTTTAAACTTAATTCATGATTATAATCATGAATTGCTGATGTGTTATGAAGATTTCCTGAATTAATTTCTTGCAAAACACATACCCCGACAACTTTCTCTCCGAGTGATATAAATAGAATATACTAATAGAAAGGAGGGGAAGAGATGTCTCAGAAGAACCTAATAGTTTATGGCAAGAACGGTAAAAGACTTGGTGGAGGTGCGGCGCAGCTCAAACACATTAAGGACAACGGTGGATGGGATGAACATCATCGTCAGGTAATAGCAGATGCGGTTGAAGTTGCATATCAGGCCTTTGAAGAGAATGAAAATCGAGTAAGACTTAGACTCGTCAAGTGAGATTTTAGCTTTGATGTAGACTTAGCGAAGAAAGACCTGTCCCAATATTAGGACAGGTCTTTTGCTACAATTAGAATCATAAAAGGGGGAAAGGGGGAGTGCACGATTTTCGAGCTTATCGGCCATTTCAAAGTTTTTGTAGATTGTTATTGCAAACGCGTGTTCGAAGTATTATACTTTTAATCAGAAAGTAACGAAAGCGGATCGCTTCCTTTAGAAAGGGGCGGCGTATGAGACACAAATCTACAGAGCTTATGGGTACTATTAAGGCCTTTGTAGAAGAATACTACAAGAATTATCGCCACTCACCGTCGACAACGCAGATTGCTGATGCGGTCGGTATTGCCAGAGGAACTGCATATAAGTACCTGGTAGCCATGAATGAGAATGGCATAATCAGATATGATGGCCAGCAGATTTCTACTGAACAGACCGAGAAGGTTCAGACAGAGTTTACAAGTGTGGCACTACTTGGTGCTGTTTCCTGCGGCGTTCCTACGCTGGAGGAAGAGTATATAGAGGAATACGTGTCATTGCCTGCTTCGATGTTTGGCAAAGGGACTTTTTTCTTACTTAGGGCAAGGGGCGAGTCCATGATTGAAGCCGGAATTTCTCCGGGAGATCTGGTACTTGTCAGAAAGCAGTCAGAAGCCATGGATGGCGATATTGTTGTTGCCTTGGTAGCGAATGAGAACACTCTGAAGCGCTATTTTGTAGACAAAGAGAATCAGAAGATCAGACTTCATCCTGAGAACAAGACCATGAAGGACATCGTTGTTTCGGATTGTAAGATTCAGGGTGTAGCCGTCAAGGTCATTAAGAACCTTGAATAATGTGCGCTAAACAGTTTAAAAGATCAGAATAGTCATTGCAGTTGATAATGGCAGTGTTGACTACACTTACGGAAAGGTCATTGTCGGGAGAATTATGTACACTCATCATATCGGTTTCTTTCCCTTTTCCGAATGAGAGATATCAACCTTGATAGTCAAAGGAGGCGTGATGTTGGTGAGTTTTGCGGAGGAAAAAACTGGGGAATGTGTGGTATGTTGCCACAGATGTGGGGCATTTCTTATGGAGTCAGCTAGTACAACTTCGTATATGGTTTGTCCGGAATGCGGTGCCCGTCTTGTTGTGTGCGTGAAGAAAGGCAAGGTATCCGTATTTGATGATACTAGATCTGAGGAGGAGCTTGCTAAGAAGAGACATGCTCGATTAACCAGATATGCCGCCAAGATTAACGAAATCGTTAAATAGCTGTGGCAGTTATATCATAACAATTAAATATGGATGAGGTTATCAGGGAGATCACTGGATTGGTCGCATAGATGATGCGTTAAAAGACTTACAAATGAGTGACGCCTGGTATCCAAGAGTTTGTGAAGAGAGTCGTATTTACTACGGATAAATGCAGCCAGGGAGCGTAAGACATCTATTCAGATTAAAAAGGGCCTGCAAAACAGAAGCTAACTTGAAGTATGTTTTTACATACCAAGAGATTTAGTAGTTGTTTTGCAGTGCTCTTTTTATTTTGCGCTTTTTCCGGTTCGCTTCTGTTTTGGAAGGCACCGGAAAGGGTGCAGATTATGAAGAAGGTAAACAGAAACAATGGAGCAATTGACGTAACAACAGTTGGCGGAAGAATTAAAAAGCTTAGAACAGATGCAGGGTATACCCAGGAGGAGCTTGCTGCAAGACTTCATCTTGAAGGTAAATCTGCCATTTCCAATTATGAGAATAACAGCAGAGGTGTTTCAGCTGAGATGCTTACCCAACTGAGCCGCCTGTTTCATGTATCTGCTGATTATATATTGAACGGTGATACGACGGATAATCTTGATCCTGTTGTGAATGAAGCAATAGAGATTCTAAATAATCTGAAGACGGATAAGGCAAAGCAGTCTGCACTTGCGATGCTTAGGCAGATTCAGATTCTTGAGGGCTAAGGTACACAGTATGTGAACCTTTGGTACACGTTTGCGGTAACGATTCATAAGCCCGGTTTCAATAGAATGAATTATGTAAAGAAGTTACGAAGCGGCGCGCAGCCTAGTGACATAAACACAACTGAATATAGGAGGTGTATATGGCCACTAAGGTTAATTTTTATGAAAACTACGGTGACAAGTCAGCGAGGGAGAGGGCCGAGCTGATCTATTCTAATTACTCTTCCTTCCAGGGAATCATCGGGGATTGCAAGATGAGATTGATCTACGAGATCAAGGCTGAGAAGGAGAGAAGGTGTAGCAATCACAAAGATGAACTTGGAGTCCGTATTCAGAATTTGGGTAACTACAGTAATCCTACAGCGGATGAAGCGGTTCTTGATGTAATGCTTGAGGGAGCTATCAATGGACTGAATTCAGCAGAGGATGCTTTATCAGATCTGGCTCTGGTACAGGAATTCAAGCGAAGAGAGTATGTCATTGTGATGATGGTTGATGAATACGCTTCTTTCAGAAGGCACCTGCATGCACTTAGCGTGAAGGAGCAGGAGATTATCATTCCGCTTCTTAAGCAGGAGAAGGACTACTATACACTTGCTGAAGAAGCTGGTGTAACGGTTCCTGTAGTCAGGAGAAAGGCAAGCCGTATTCATTGTGAATTGATTTCCTACATGGAAAATTATTTCATTGAGAAGCTTTAGGAGGGATGGTCATGAAGGAATTAAAAGAGCTTACATTTCCTCCAGAGGGCTATACTTTAGTAGGACGATAAATAATGCGTTTCTAAATTGAAAATAGGCTATCAAAATCGGTCTTGGAACTTCAAAAAAATATTTTGATTTTCTTGAAAAACAGTTCCGCTTTGTACCCCTATTTTCTCCTATTAGCAGAGGGAGTAATCCCTGTAATGCTAAATCGGATTACATAAGGAAAGGAGGATAAGAGAATGTCAAGGAGTTCAAAGATTACAGCACTCTATGAGCGTTTGTCGAGAGATGATGATCTTAATGGTGAGTCAAATTCAATCACCAATCAAAAGCAATACTTGGAAGATTACGCCCGAAGAAATGGTTTTACGAATATCCGTCATTTTACTGACGATGGTTTTTCGGGTGTAAATTTCAATCGTCCGAGTTTTCAGGAGTTGATTAAGGAAGTAGAAGCAGGAAATGTCGCAACGATTATTGTTAAGGATATGAGCCGATTAGGGCGAAACTATCTGCAAGTCGGTTTTTATACGGAAGTTCTGTTCCCACAGAAAGATGTCCGTTTCCTTGCGATAAATAACAGTATCGACAGCAATAATGCTTCTGACAATGACTTTGCCCCATTTTTGAATATAATGAACGAATGGTACGCAAAAGACACAAGCAATAAAATCAAGGCTGTGTTTGACGCCCGTATGAAAGACGGAAAGCGTTGTAGCGGTTCAATTCCCTATGGATATAACCGATTAGCAACCGACAAACAAACGCTTGTCGTTGACCCTGTGGCTTCTGCGGTGGTAAAGCGTATCTTTTTGCTTGCCAACGAGGGCAAAAGTCCGAGAGCAATCGCTGAATTGCTTACCGAAGAAAAGGTTTTAATTCCGGCTGCACACGCAAAGGAATATCACCCCGAACAGTATAACGGAACAAAGTTTTCAGACCCGTATCTTTGGGGAATGTCAACCATAAGAGCGATTTTAAGCAGACAGGAATATCTCGGTCATACTGTTTTGCGTAAATCGGTCAGCACCAATTTCAAACTGCACAAAAGAAAGAATACCGATGAAGATGAACAGTATGTATTTTATAATACGCACGAGCCTATCATCTCGCAGGAACTTTGGGACAGCGTTCAGAAGCGAAAGAAACGAGCGAACAGGACAGCGGCAAGAGGAACGCATAGCAACCGTTTAAGCGGTTATCTGTACTGTGCGGATTGTGGCAGAAGAATGACCCTGCAAACGCATTACAGTAAAAAAGACCGTTCGGTGCAGTATTCTTACCGTTGCGGCGGATATGCAAGCAAAGTAAACTCCTGCTCTGCCCATTCAATTA
The DNA here is from genome assembly GCF_003478225.1 of Clostridium sp. AM54-37XD. NCBI lineage: Bacteria > Bacillati > Bacillota > Clostridia > Eubacteriales > Clostridiaceae > Clostridium > Clostridium sp. AM54-37XD. The sequence continues at coordinate 120,505 of NZ_QUEV01000004.1, read as the reverse complement.
GTGCTGATAATGTTGAAGCCTTGATATTATCGGCTGTCAAACGATTATCAAGATTTGTTCTGAATGACGAAGAAGCCTTTGCAAAGGAACTTCAAGCACTTTGGAATGAAAAGCAGACAGAAAAGCCAAAGCACAATAAATCGGAATTGCACCGTTTTCAGAAGCGATACGATGAATTGTCTAAACTTATTCGTGGCTTGTATGAAAATCTTGTTTCGGGATTACTGCCCGAAAGACAGTATAAGCAACTGATGAAGCAGTACGATGACGAACAGGCTGAGCTGGAAACGAAGATTGAGGAAATGGAAAAGGAACTTACCGAAGAAAAAGTAAATGCTGTTGATATTAAGCATTTCATTTCTTTAATTCGCAAGTGCAAAGAGCCGACAGAAATTTCCGATTTGATGTTTGCTGAACTCATTGACAAGATTGTGGTTTATGAAGCAGAGGGTGTGGGAAAAGCAAGGACACAAAAGGTTGATATTTACTTCAACTATGTCGGGCAGGTCGATATTGCCTATACAGAAGAAGAACTTGCTGAAATAAAGGCACAGGAAGAACAGATTGAGATGGAACGCTTGGCAAAACAGCGTGAGCGTGAAAAAGCCTACCGAGAGAAGCGAAAGGCGAAAAAACTCGCTGAAAACGGTGGAGAAATCGTCAAGACAAAGATATGTCCTCACTGTCAAAAAGAGTTTGTGCCTACAAGTAACCGACAGATATTCTGTTCAAAAGATTGTTGCTATCAGGCAAGGCAGGACAAGACAAAAGCCGACAGAGAAGCTGAAAAAGGAAATCATTATTATCGTCAGCGTGTCTGTGCTGTGTGTGGCAGTACCTACTGGCCTACACACAGTCAGCAGAAATTCTGTTCCGAAGAATGTCAAAAGATAAACCATAACGAGAAGTCTTTGGAATTTTATCACAAGAAGCAGAAGGAGAAATCAGAATGCAAAGATTTATTACAGACGAAAGAACTGGTATCCAGTACGAACTCATCGGAGATTATTACTATCCCTGCTTGACGATAGAAAACGAAGAACCGCCTACGCTCACAAAATACGGAAGAATGAGGGAAAGATATTTGAGGGAGCATAGGAAAGTCTTATATTGCAATCTGCTTACAAGCGGAAAGTTATATGAACACCTTGCTGAAATTGATACTTCGGCGTGTAATATGGCGGAGTATCTGATAAAGGAAATGGCAAGAAAACAAGGTGTGACGGAACAACTGAAAGCGGAGGATATGATGAGATGGGTCGGATTGATGAATAATATCCGAGCCTGTGCAGATGAGATTGTATTGAACGATATTGTGTATTCCTAATAGCATACCAGCGAAAAGGAACTGCTGTCTTTACTGATGGCAGTTTTCTTTTTCGGGAAGTATTCAAGAAGTCATTAAGTCGTGAGTGTAATGGAAGTGGTTAAATTGAAAGTTCATAAAGATGGTATGATGTGTTAAAATGAGAGTGATGAATTGTAATTTTCCGCATTGAATATTAAGAGACTTGTAGGTGTAAGCCTTTTGCTGTTTTATTATATTCTTTCAAAAAATGAAGCTAATCTTTGAATAAATATTTTTTGAATTTAAGTGACGCTTGACACATTTTTCCCGTTTATTAGGGTGAAAGGCCTTAATACAAGGGAAAGGAGGAGAAGCCTATGGATGATAAGCAGATATTAGATTTATATTGGGAGCGCTCCGAAGCTGCTATATCCGAAACTTCAAAAAAATACGGAAAGTATTGCAGATACATAGCCTTTAATATTCTTCACAATGACGAAGATAGCGAGGAATGTGTAAATGATACTTATTTAAGAGCTTGGAACAGCATACCGCCTAACCGTCCATCTGTCCTAAAAACTTTTTTAGGGAAGATTACTCGCAACCTATCTTTGGACAGGTACGAACTGCTTAATGCAAAGAAACGTAATGGTGGGCAAATGCCATTGGTTTTTGATGAAATACAAGAGTGCATACCATCGTTGGATAGTACAGAAAACATTGTTGAAGAAATCGCTCTAACGGATATTCTCAACCGCTTTCTTTCTTCCCTGTCATTAGAACAGCGAAAAATCTTTATGAGAAGATATTGGTATTTATCGCCCATTAAAGAAATTGCAACGGAATATGGTATGAGCGAGAGCAAAATCAAGATGTCATTATTTCGTTCAAGGAACGAACTCAAAAAATTGTTAGAGAAAGAAGGTATCTCTGTATGAAAGAAAAGAAACTTTTAAGGGCATTGGGAAATGTCGATAATCAGTATATTAAGGAGGCTGAACCTATGAAAAAAACAAGTAAAATAACTAATCGGCAAAAATGGGTGTCTGTTGCAGCTTGCTTCGTACTCGTTGCTGTGATTGGAGTGGGAGTTTTTCAAAGCAATCTGTTTGGTACAAAAAACGATATTGCCACGCTGAATGATGGAGAAACAATTACTTTTGTTAAAAATGACTTATCACAATCTTCAATTAACTTAAATGTAACAACAAGACCTTTGAGCGATGCTGAAATTGAAATGCTTTTTGCAGACTTGCCTGTTACCGCAGATGCTTATTTTGATGCTGACAATCATAATATTCTGGGTTTTGAGGGAAAAATTGATGATACAAGAATGGTAGTTTCTAAACAGGGTGTAAATCTATTAGATACTATCATTGATGGAAATACAATCACTTCAAGTGTAGACGGCGTTGATATCAACGCAGGATATTTCGTAACAAAGTCAAATAGTCAAGGTGTCAAAACCGTAATATATTATGCAACCTTTGATATGGGAGAGAACACTATTTATGTAGAGTATTCTGGCGTTGAAAATGAAAGTGAAACTGTAAAAAACAACTTGGCAGACACAATTTTGAAGTTGATTGAGAACGGTGCATTTGATTTGAGCCAAATCCAAGAATAATCTGCAAATTTCATATACTAAGAACTTGATGTAACACCCTATACCCTTAAAAAATAGGGAAAGTAATATAAAGCCCCAAAAAACAAGTCTAAAAAGCTCTATTAGAACGGTATCTTCGCTTTTTGCCTGTTCTTATGATTATAATTTTAGTGGTCACGTTTTTTGCTACTTGAATGACAGAAAACATCGTAGAAATACGGTGTTTTTTGTTGCCCCAAACCCTACAATTTCATACATAACCACAGGTTAGTACAAATACCTTGCGTGATTTTTTTGAAAGGCTTAGAAAGGCAATTTTGCCCGATTTTCGCCCCGAAAAATGACAGAAACAAGGCTCTGAGTATCTTTCCTGTGGTTTTTTTATTTTCAGACGGAAAGGAGGATTGATATGCCGAGAATGAGTAAGAAACGGAAACAAGATTGGGCATTGTTTCTGAACGAAAGAAATCGCATTACCTACAACGAACTTTGCAGAAAATGCAGTAATGACTGCAAGCAGAGTTTCCGTTGTATCGTGGTGCTTTGCCCTAAGTATTTATCGAAAAGGAGAACGAAGAAAAATGAAGCAAATGGAAAATGAAATGAATGTAAATGTCCCTCTCGAAGTTATTAAGGCAAGTGAGATTGAGCCGAAGGAAGTGAAATGGCTGTGGTATCCGTATATTCCGTACGGCAAGGTTACGCTGTTGCAGGGCGATCCGGGCGATGGAAAAAGCAAGTTAATGCTGTCAATCGCCGCACTGCTCTCTAAGGGCGAACCTCTGCCTTTTACTGAAACGGAAGAAAATGAGCCTATGACTATCATCTATCAGACAACGGAAGATGATGCAGACGATACGGTAGTACCCCGATTTAACTCTGCCGGTGGGAACGGAGAAAACCTTATCTTCATCAAGGAAGATGAAAAGTCTTTATCCTTTGGAGATAACCGTATTGCTGAAGCAATCGAAAAGTATCACGCAAAACTTTTAATTCTTGACCCGATGAGTTCCTATATCGGAGAGAACTGTTCAATGAACAATGCCAACGAAACAAGGGCAGAGTTTAATCACTTGATTGCAGTTGCAAAAAATACTGGCTGTGCCATCGTGATTATCGCCCATATGAACAAGATGAGAGATATAAATCCTCTTTATCGCACCAACGGTTCGATTGATATTGCGGGTGCTGCAAGAAGTATTCTTGCAATCACACGCACACCGAACAAAGAAGCACCAGCGGAACGATATATGGTGCAAGTGAAATCTAACCTTGCCCCGACAGGCTCGGCAATTCTTTTTGAGGTGGCAGAAAAGGGAGTGGACTTTATCTCTGAAATGGAAATGACAGCAGAAGAAGCGTTCCAATCCCTCGCACCCAAAATGGGCAGACCGAACGAAAAGGAAATCAAGGCGAAAGAATTTCTTTTGGAAATGCTGAAAGACGGAGAAATGCTTTCTTCGGATTGCGAAGAAAGACTTGAAGCCGCTGGGTTCAAAAAATCGACCATCAAAAAGGCAAAGAAGAAAGCAGGAGCTATCTCCCGAAAACAAGGCTTTCTGTGGTACTGGTCTTTGCCGATGGGCGATATACCGAGAGAATAAAAGCAGGCTGTCTGATGGCGGGACAGTCTGTTTTTATGATGGAGGTATCAAAGGAGGTCAAGGGGGAACACCCTTGCCCACGACATCTTTGCAGACGAAGTCTGAAAGTGTCATAGTGGGTTGCACACATTCAGAGAATGTTGTGTAATGGCTTCGCCCTGTCTGGAAAGGAGAGAAAAATGGCAAAAACCAATAAGGCGGATATGAGTTGTGCAAGGGTAAAACAGTACACCGCTTTTGATGTGAGCAAGGCGGAAAGGCACAATGAACGCAAGAATGAAACCTATGAAAATATGAATGTGATTACGGAACGCATAGCCCTTAATGTGCATTTCAAAAAACCGACTGTCCCAACCTATATGGAGCAGTTAAAGCAGATGGAAACAGACGGGTTAGTATCGCTTCGTGGACTGAGGAAAGACGCTACCCTTTTCAATGAGATTGTGATTGATGTGAATACGATGTACTTCGAGCGTAACGGTGGTTATGAATATGCAAAGCAGTTTTATGAAGAAGCCTATCATTTCATCGAAGAAAAATTCGGTGCTGATAATGTTATATCGGCAGTAATGCACGCTGATGAAATCAATGTAGCCGCAACCGAGGAACTGGGAAAAGAGGTTTACCATTATCATCTTCACGCAATGGTTCTGCCTGTTGTGGAGAAAGAAATCTTATGGAGTAAGCGTTGTAAAAACCCCGAACTGCGAGGAACGGTCAAGGAAGTGTTAATCAGATAAGCCATTCAAAGAAATGGAAATCGGATATTCCAATGACCGATGAAAAAGGAAATCCATTGTTAAAGAAGAACGGCAAGCCGATGTTTCGAGCTTCGTACAGCATACTGCAAGATGAACTGTTTAATTATATGACGGAACGAGGGTTCAAAGGCTTTCAGCGTGGCGAATACGGAAGTACAGCAGAGCATTTAACTTCCCTGCAATATCAAATCCAACAGGACAAAGAACGATTGGAGAAGTTACAGAAGCGTATTCAAAAGGAACAGGTTAAATATGAGCCTGCCCGTCATATCTCAAAGACCTTAAACGAGATTGACGGTATGGGACAGAAAACCTTTACGGGCAAGATGGCAATATCCAAAGAGGACTACTCACAACTGACTGCCCTTGCAAAAGAGGGAATTACCAGTCGTGCGGAAATCAATAAGTTGGAGCAGAGTGCAAATTATTACCGACAGAAATATTTTGACAGTGCAAACGCATTGGAGAGAATGAAAACCAAATACAACGAACTGAAAGAAAAGTGCAGACCTTTTCTTGAAGCGTTGGAGCATTTCCCCGAAGTTGCTAAACTTTTTACCGAAAAAGTGAAGCAACTTTTTTCTTTTAAGGAAGCACAGGAACGAGCCGAAAAAGAAGCGAGGGAAAAAGAAAGACAAGAGCGTATTAAGGCACGAAGAAACAAGCGTGGTATGGAAAGATAACCATTTCCATTATACTCACGACTTAATGACTTCTTGATATGTTCCGATGAAACAGGCTGTATTTGTGGGGTGTTCCAAACGGAATGCCCCACAGTCAATTTATGAAAAGGAGAAACGGACTATATGAAAGAAAACACTTTATCTTATACAACGCGAATAGGCAAAACAACTTTTATTGTCAATGTGAAGCAATCGGAAAGTGCGAAGAAGCCTTTGAATACGGTGTTTCAAGAAATATGCCGACACGAGATGTTAGGCGTTTTTTCAGCAGATAAATATTTGAATTTAGAAAACTTACAAAAATCATCTTGACAAACTCGTTCCCGAGGCTGAGGAAATGGCTATTAAGTATGCTGCTTTTGACATTATGAAGCAGCTTAACAAAGAAGGAAAGATAACAGACGAAGAATTGCGATATATCGCGAAAAAACGCAATATACCCGTTGAGTAAACAAGATAATAATTATATAATTAAGCTGTGTCTAGATCTCATCTAGTACAGCTTGATTGAGGAATGCGAGGTGCGATATGGCGAGAAAAGTTGCCATCTACGCTCGTGTTTCTACAGAGCATGAGGCGCAGATATCTGCATTGGAAAATCAGGTGCAGTACTATGATGATATTTTGAGCAGGCATGCGGACTGGACGTTAGTAGATAGATATATTGATGAAGGTATTACCGGTACATCTATTCATAAGCGTGAGTCTTTTATGCGAATGCTCAAGGATGCAAAAGAAAAGAAGTTTGATCTAATTGTTACCAGAGAGGTATCCAGGTTTGCAAGAAACACGGTGGATACACTGCAGCAGACCAGAACCCTCAAAACATATGGTGTGGAGGTGTGGTTCACAGAAGATAATATCTGGACAATGAATGATGAGGATGGAGAGCTTAGACTTTCTATCATGGCTACCTTGGCCCAGAATGAAAGCAAGAAGATTTCTCAGAGAGTAAAAGCCGGTCAGATGATTTCGTTTAAGAATGGAGTCCTATATGGCAATGGCAATATTCTTGGGTATGACAGAGTTGGTGATAAGCTTGTTGTAAATAAAGAACAGGCTGAAACAGTGAAGAGAATCTTTGAACTTTACCTAGCTGGCAATGGTGTTCGTAAAATTCAGGACATCATGGAGCAGGAGGGCCGAAAGACTGCAACAGGGCTTACCAGATGGCAGTCTGGTTACATCAACAGAATGCTTAGTAATAGTATATTCCTGATTATCTGGTTCAAAAGAAAATCAATAATTATGGAGATGTTGAAAAGGTTTATGTGGAAGGCACCCATGAGAAACTTGTATCACCTGAAGATTTTGACTGGGCTCAGGAGCTAAGAGCAAAACATCGAATCGGAAAACGTGATAAGAGAGGTAGATCTGTTGGTCAGTCACCATGTAAGCATATCTGGGGTAACAAACTTGTTTGTACCTGCGGTCATGCTATGAACAGAAGAATCGCTCACAAGGCAAAAGATGGAAATCTTTCGTATATCTATCAGTGCTATGGACAGTTAAGAACAGGCACACCTGAAAGCAGACGGAAGAAAGGCCTTGAGGTTGATGGGATCTGTGACAACTCATCGTTTATGGAATGAAAGTTGGAAGTTCAGGCTGATTTTATTTTAAAAAAGCTTTTAAGCAATAAGGAAGCTATTTACCGTGAAGCAATGTCGATGTTAAGTGATGTGGCTGAGGTCAAGGCTCCTGGAAGAAATGATAAGGAAAAGCTTGAACGCAACATGAAGCAACTGGATAAGCTGCATAAGCAAATGGCTAATCTTGTTGATATGTGTGCTGACGGAGATATTTCCAGGGAAGTCTTTCGCAGTAAGAAAAAGAAACTTGAAGATCAGATTTCGAACATTGAAAAGATTAATAGTGAGTGTAGACAGCAGATTTTAGAATTGGAAGATAATGAAGCAAAGGATAGATGTATTGAAAGTCTTTATGAATTCATTAAAATGACTGCTTATGATGCCAGGGCGAAGATTCCGGAAACAGTGATTGATAACTTTGTAGATCGTGTGGTATTTGATCATGGAGATTTCATTTGGTATCTGAATCCAACTTTTGGAAATGAAGTATACAGTCAGACCACTTCCGATTGGGAAAAAACAACTGTCGACCGCTTCAAGTGATACAAAAGATACGTCATATGCCTGCTGCTCAGGCTGCAATCGCTAACAAATAATAGACTGCATGAAAACGTGAATTATAATAGTCAATAATAAAAAGTCTCTGTTACTGTTATGTTGCAGTAACAGGGGCTTTTGTCAGTTAATAATTAAAATTATATGTTTGCATATAATTGTGAACGGTACAAAGAATCCCATTTGGTGTATGCCGGGCGGGATTTTTGTGTTATAGTGGTAGTTGTGAGATTGAAGAATAGAAAAAGATGAAAGTAAGAAAGAGAAAACAGATGAAGACAGATAATAGTACGAAGAAAAAGGACAGTGTAAAGAAAGAACGTAGGGAAAAGAAAGAGAAACTGACGATTGAAAAGAGAATATTACAACTATCATTTTTTGGAAGTGTATTGTTTATAGTAGCGGAAGGTGTGATGGCATGGTTTACCCATTCCCATTCTTTGTGGACTGATTGTTTGTTTGATGCAGCGGATTTAGTGATGATCGGACCGTTTCTGGTGCTTGTGCCCCTGCTTTATAAACCGGTGACAGAGAAGCATCCATATGGATATGCGCAGGTAGAATCGTTGTTTTTACTGGTAAAGTACAGTGTATTATTAGCACTTACCTGCAATCTAATGGTTGAAAATATAAAGCTGTTATTACATGGTGGACATGAAGTTGATGCCGGCAGTATTGCTATATTTGAATTGCTTGTATGTCTTGGCTGTGCAGGCATGTATCTGTTGCTTGGTCATTACAGTAAAAAGTATGAGTCTACGACGATCAAAGCTGAGCTTTATATGTGGAAGCTTGATGTTATAAGCAGTATGGGAGTAGCCGTAGCATTTGCAGTTCAGATGATATTGTTTACAACGAGATTTCGGTTTCTGACGCCGTATATTGATCCTGCAGTAGCTGTAATTATGGCACTGCTCCTTATAAAAGAACCGGTAAAGGAGATTTTCCAGAGCATTAAAAATCTGATTTTATTTGCGCCGGAGGAAGATGTCTTAAATCAGATACGTGGAATCGTGGATAAACATATGAATGATTATCCCTATGAGGTTACATTCTTAGATGTTATCCAGACCGGACGGAAGCTTTGGGTTGAAGTATATATTGGAAATAAAACAGACGTTATACATATCAGCATTCTGCATCGTGTCCGGGATGAGATTAAGCAAGAACTGAAATACAAATACGATCAGGTATATATAGAGATTATACCGGATTAGGATAAAATGAAAGATTTCAAGTTATTATATAAAACAGAGGTGATCGATATGAAGAAATGGAAGGCTGCCGGACTGATCACAGTAGCCGGGGCATGTGTTATTGCAATCGTCTGGGGATTGCATGGTCGTACAAAGAATAATGCAAAATTGTTGCAGTTAGATGAGCAGGTATCGGATGATTCTGTTATATATGTTGCATTGGGAGATTCGATTACATATGGATATTCATTAGAACATGCTGAGAATGAACGATTTTCTGCAAGGATTGCTGCTTATATGAAACAACAGGGGATGCAGGTTGTCGAATGTAATCAAGGTGTAAATGGTCAGCTCAGTGGCGACATGTGGCAAAATATCAAAAAAGGCAAGGTAGATCTATTAGACCATGCTGATTATGTGACATTTTGCATTGGTACGAATGATGCACTTCTTCCGTTTGAATTCTTTGTTATGCAGTATGAAGATTATTTTTATGGATATTCCGGTGCAGGAGGTGATTCTCCGCTTTGGAAAAAAATTAATAAAAAGACATTTGTCCGGGACTTTGAGGAGGCAGACCGGTCTGCGGAAGATAATCTGAATCGGTTTTATAATAATCTTTCAGATAGTATAGATCTGATCCGTAAGGCTTCGCCGGATTGCCGGATTGCAATCATGACATTATATAATCCATATCGTAATATGGATTATGAAATATCGGCAGGAGGGATAACGGTCAATATCGGCCAGTATGCAGAAGAAAAGATCAGTCAGGCAAATACGATCATTCGTACAGTATGTAAAGAAAAGAATATTGTACTGGCAGATTGCTATGAAGCATTTGCTTCCTCAAATGATATTGTGCTTAATAATCAGAATGCAGAAAATTATATAGATCCGGATGATCATCCGACTGCAGTGGGACAGCAGTTAATCGCAGATGTGTTTATAGAAGCATTGTTTACAAAGTAAGATGTAATCAGACACAGTATTTACTTACAAAGTAAGATGTGATCAGAAGGCAGCATTTATTTACCAGGTAAAATGGAAATAGAATAGCATTCATTCATAATAGAACAGCAGTTTAATGAATAAAAATAGAATAGTTGGAGCACATAATAAGACATTTTCGTATGATGTTACAGTTTAAGATATGTCCGAAATTTGGGATATATTTTTATAAGGATATCATATGAAAATGTCTTTTTTTGAAGCAAGAGGGGTATAATTTATGATTTGATCCGACAATATTTGCATAACATTATGCGTTTTAAATTGTATTCGCTTCTAATAAACTAACGCAAATTGTCAGAATAAATACACATATTGTGTTTGTAAGATGAATATATTTATAAAATGCATCTATTTTTCTTTCTTTTTAGAAAATATTTCGATATAATTATTATGTAACTGGAGGTTTGGATGCAGAGACAGCATTCAGAAACAAGAATAACGTTTATGTAAGAAAGGGATGATGAGAACATGAACAGAAAATGGGGAAAGAAATGGATGGCAGTAATGCTTTCAATTTCGATGGTGATCGGTATGTTTCCTGGGGTTGGAAATCCGGTCAGAGTTCTTGCGGATGAGCCGCCGGGGCAGGCGGTCACGCAGGTAGATACCTCAAATGCAGATAACAGCGGAAAGGATAAATATGGATTTAATCTGACGACACCAAGTTCATTTAATGCAAATGACGGTGAAAATCCATACGGTTCCGGCTATTCTGCATTTAATGAAAAGATGGAAGCATTTTTATGGTATCGATCCAGTGGAAAGAACCGAAATGCTGAGACGTATAACTATACGAAAAGCTCGGATATCAAGGGCTATTATGTTGGACCGGATTCGAAACGGAACAACAATGGATTTATGCAGAGCCGTACAGCATCCGGCGCAGCTGATGTCAAGTATGTAAATGTAGACGGTTATGATCCGTATGGAACCGGCCGTGATAATATGGTTGCACTTGTTGGCGCATCACTGGGAAAAGATCCGCAGCTTGTTGTAGCAAGATACAGTGCATCCGGCAAAGGTCAGGAATTAAGAAAGACCTTCAGCCTTGGATCGGGTGATGATAATGATTGGCTTCGGGATAATCAGTTGGAAAAATACAGTGCCTATAAGAATTATTTTACATTAAAGGCAGGAGATTTTGATGGTGATGGAGATGAAGATATCGCAGTCTATGTTCCAAAACGTGGAGATCCGTATATTATGATCCTGGACGGAATCACCTTATCGCCGATCAGTGATAATATTCCGGTTCGTAGTTTTATGGGAAATACCGGAGCGGATATGGCAGGTAAATTTACCAATAATGGTAAGACAGCAAGAGCAACAATCAACATGTCGATAGAAACTTCGGATATCAATCGGGATGGTAAAGATGAGATCCTTCTGGTTGGTTCCTATTCGAATATCCACGATGACAGTGATGGAAAGAAGCTGCAGCAGAGAAGCTCTGTATTTGCCTGTTATAAGGTAGAGAACAAGAAACCACAGCAGATGAATAAGTATGTAATGGATAAGGATACATGCAGTGTATATATGCGTTACGCATCTGTAGCAGCAGGTGATATTGATTTTGATGGCTTCCCGGAAGTTGTAGTTGCCGGTGTATACAGTGATAATGATGGCCCGGATGGAGATAAATCCGGTTCAAATAAAAAGTATATGCTGGTAATATTGAAATACGATCCAAATGAAGAGGTGGAGACATTAATTCCATCCGGCGGAAACGTAATGGATATGTGTAATTTTGTAAATGCAGGCTTTGATAAAGATGATAATGTGCATCCGCTTCCTGCATTGACCTGTGCAGCAGTAAACGGAAGAAATGATGCGGAGCAGGTTTTCTTAGATGGTGTTTTCTGGAAGTTTGAAAATGAATCATGGAAAAAGGACTATACAGCCAAGGTATGTCAGAGCAGTGATAAAGGAATCGGCGGTTATATCATATCCGATACCTGGGTAGACGGATGTGTGGCAGGAAACTTTGATGAAAATGATCTGGGAATTGAGCAGGTTTTATATACGACCGGATATAAGCAACAGAGCTTTAACCGGTACTTTTACCGGGTGAACATGTCCGGTAAGGAACAGAACAAGAATTCATCAACCGGTATCTGTACACCGGGCAGTTACTTTGATTCAAGTTCAAATGAGCTGGTGCGGCATGTCGGTATGAGTGATTTTCCTTGTCTGGCGATTGCAGCAGTTGATGCGGATAAAGATACAGATGTATTTACCTTTAAGAGCAAGAAATATACATACAGTAATGTAGATATTCTGGCTATATTACAGGCTGCTCCATATTTTGGAGAGCTTCAGGATAATTATTATAATGGCAATATCGGAGAAACCTTATATGGTAAGCTATCCGGACAAGGAACGGTAACTAGTAAGACGAAAATGGCATCCATCGGAGCATATGCATCATTTTCCATCGGTTCTTCAGCATTGCAGTTCCATACAGAGGCGTCCTATACCCATGACTGGGAGTGGTCGTATGAGGATGAGCTTTCCCATGAGTATTCGATTAGTTTTGAAAATGATGGTACGAAGAATCAGGTAGTACTTTATCGAACGCCGGTTATATTGTATGAATATGTCATCACACCGGCGAATGGAAGTGCATCGTATACCATGGAGGTCGGAGTGCAGCAGCAGCCGGTCTATTCGACCATGGATGTAGATACCTTTAACCGATTTGCAGAAAGTGATGAAACTCTGCAGAATAAGGTAATTACGAAGGATATTCTGTCCAGTACGCCGGGATGTCCGGATACTTATGCGACCAGTTCACTTGGAATGAAGGGGTTTGTTGGCTATCCGAACTGGGTAGAGATCAATAATAAGGTCAATGACCAGACAACGGTAGCTATGAATATTACGGACAATACACAGAGCAGTAAAACAATGACCCAGACGAACAGCTTCGAACTGACACTTGGTGTAGAAGGTGAGATAGATGCCAAAGTGGCGAAGATGAATTATGGCGGTGGTGTCAAGCTTGGCGGTGGCTGGGGCTCCGGTAAGACAACATTTGATTATTCATCAGTATCGAAGGAAGGCGTGGTAGCTTACCCGCCAGCGACGGATTCCCAGTACAGCTTCAGTACAAAATTTGGTATCTGGCAGGCAAAACTTGGCGACAACAATGTTCCGATCCTGGGCTTTGTTGTAAAGAATGTCGAACAGCCGCCATCTCCACCGGAAGATATCAGTGTGGATACAGTGACCGCGGATTATGTAACGCTTGCATGGGAAAGTGGTTATAAGAAGGCAGAGAAATATGAGATCTATCAGGTATTTAATGATGGTATTACAACCAATAAATACAGCCTGTTAGATACGATCAGCGGTGACAGTTCTTCTTACACCTATGATGGACTGAAACCATCGACGGAATATGAATTTGCACTTCGTTCAGTTGGAACAAACAGCGGAGGCGAGACTGTATACTCCGAATACACACCGGAGGTATCCGTTCATACACTGGCTGACAGTGAGAAACCGGATATCTTAAGCATGACAAGTGTACAGAGAGTTGTTGTCGGCGGTAATGCGAGCTTTGTGATCGATGCACTTCCGTCTGCAAATGCAAAAGGCGGTCTGTCCTATGCATGGCAGGTTCGAAAAGCAGGTTCGGTCAACTGGGTAAACCTGACTGACAAAGAAGCTTCCGGTATAAATGGAAGTACATTGAAGTTAAATGGTATCACAGAGGATATGGATGGCAATTCTTATCGATGCGTTCTTTCTGAGCTGATAAAGGGTGTGCGGTTATATGCATATGGAGCTCCGGGTATCCTGCATGTTGGAAGGGCTGACAGTATGATGACAGCAACGATTAGCAATACACAGTCCGACAGTGCGAATAAGGGAACCAATACAGCATTTGGACAGTACACACAGACACGGACGGTTACGAATGAACGTACGGTATCGAAGACTGTAGCGGTTACGATCGGAACACAGAAGGAGACATTTGTCCAGTATAAGAATGGTGCAGTGGTATCCGCTGTATATCCGGATGCAGTAATACCGGAATTTATCTATTTTGACAGCCAGACAAATGAATGGTATGTACTGGAAGAATATAATGAGACAGCAGGAACAGCAACTGCAAAGGTGAAATTAAATGAAGTAATACCAAATGTATTCCAGAGTGGAACAACCGGTGATGCAGCCGCTCTCTGGAATGGAGTTGATGCAGATACAATAAAGCCTGTGACAGAACAGGTGACAGAGACGGCAGCGGGCAAGACTTATTATGCATATACAGCAGTAACAGCCGATGGTGAGATATTGTTGTACAGCACAGATGCTATGTCAGAAGCAGTTACACAGTGGTATCAGTTGGAACAGGGTACAGATGGAGCAATTACAGCAAAAGCGTATGCCGGTACTGTTCAGTCCTATGTGCCTGCTTATGCCGGATATAAAGAAGAATCTGCTGGCACTACAAATCAGCAGTATATCGAGGTTGATGGAACAACCTGGTATCTGTACTGGCCGGAGGCATACGAAGGAAATAATGCTTATATCATGTATGCAAAATCCGCCGAAGCAGATCGGACTGCGGATGAGACGTATTATTACAAGACTGAGCAGACGGTAACAGATGAGAACCAGCAGGAGCAGATCATTACAACATTTAATGAATTAAAGATCGCTACGGATGATGCCTTTTCTCTTATGGGAAGTGGAGCATCTAAGCAGTATGGTGTTACCCCTGGTGAGGTTGTTACCGTAAATGAAACATATGATACACAGGTTGAAGATATCATAAAGGGAGATCAGACAACGGTTCAGATCCATGTTGCAGAGGCAGTTACATCTTCTGTCAATATCGATAAAACAGGAATTGTAAATGTAAACTTCTTCAATAACCGGACCGGTTCTATTCGTGATATATCAACCGATGTAGATAAGAATGGTAATGCTTCTGTTGTATGGAATCCGGAAGAAGCCGGAGATTATACGGTAACTGTATCTTATGGAGGAAATACATCATTATATCCTACTGATACACAGACTGTTTATTATGTAGTAGATCGTACGGATAATACGGTATACGTTCTTTCCGGAAACAATGCGGAATATGGCAATACCATTAAGTTAGAAGTCAGACAGGGAAAACGGGAAAACGATACATCCGGCAATATAACGACAGAACCGCTTGCAGCAGATGCTTCTGTATCTTATCAGGTATCCTATGTGGATGGAGATGATAAGGTTGTAACGGAAAATATAGCCAGCAATACATTTACTCCAAAATGGCCGGGACAGCATACATTTGTTGCGACGATAACCAGACAGAACGGTACCAGTCAGACCAAATCATATGCGATGAAGATGCTTACCGTAAGCAAACGGCCGATCGTTATTACTGCTCCATCAAAGGATGGTATATCAGAGGATGACACGGCAGATAAAGTATTAAGCCTGTCAGATGTTGTTGTAAAATATGCGGGTGATGACACAGAATCCGGTATCCTGGATTCAGATGCAGCTAAATATAAACTGTCGGATCTGATGACAATAGAGGCTGAGCCGAAGTTAGATGAAAATTCGACAGCAGGTGTTTACCAGACCGGAATCGCATGGCTTACAGTTGGAACCGAAGAAGACAGTGAGTATATAGATTTGGTAAAAGAATTCCTGAAGAAATATAACGTCACTCTGAACAGAGGAAAATATCAGATCGTATCGAACCAGTATACAGTCCGATATGAGTCTGATGGCAAGGGAACGATAAAAGGATATTGTGGAGACTCCAAAGAGCCATTTGCATCCGGAGCTGGATTAGCAGATCAGAGCAAGGTATCCTTTAAAGCAATTCCAAAGGATAATTATAAGGTCAAAGCATGGAAGGTAACAGGAAGTGATGGAAATGATCTGATTCTCGGAACTGATTATGTGGTAAATGGAGATACATTGATCATTTCAGCATTGAGCAGCAGTGTTCATGTCAGTGTATCCTTTGCAGCAAAGACCTACCAGTTGAATTACGATCAGCCGGAAAACGGAAGTCTTCAGGCATATTATGTAAAGGCCGGAAGCTATGGAAGCAAGATCGATACAGGTGAGACCGTCCTTACGGGAAAGAGTATCCTGCTTCAGGCGGTTCCA
This sequence comes from Clostridium sp. AM54-37XD, assembly GCF_003478225.1. NCBI lineage: Bacteria > Bacillati > Bacillota > Clostridia > Eubacteriales > Clostridiaceae > Clostridium > Clostridium sp. AM54-37XD. The sequence continues at coordinate 104,080 of NZ_QUEV01000004.1, read as the reverse complement.
GATGAGAATTATGTCGTAAAACAGTGGACGGTTTCTCATGGTGGTTCAGCAAAGATCCAGAAAAATACTGACGGAAGTATCTTTGCCGGAACAGAGATCACACTCGATAATGTGGAGACAGATACTGTTGTGGCCGTTGAATTTGAACCGGTAGAGACATATTCATTTGAGACAGAAGTGATCGCAGAAGATCCGGATACATCGGTTGCAGGCTGTAAGATCAATGTCTCAGAACAGGTTCAGGATGGCAAGGCAGCAAAGGGATCAACGGTGACACTTACAGCAGATCTTCCGGAATCCGTTACTGTATCAGAATGGAGAATCTATACAGATGATATACATTATACAGTTGCAGCAACCGGAGGAGATCAGTATGTAGTATCCAACGTCCAGAAGAACATGAAGATCAAGTTGGTTGTCAATATGTTCCAGATGGAAACACTTCATTTTGAAGCGGTAAATGAACAGGGACAGCAGGTAGATGATGTTGTTACGGCATGGAGCGATTCAGTGCAGATCAGCAATGATACAAAGATCGTAAAGAATCTGCCGGTTGTTATGAAAGCAGATGTACCGGAGCAGTATCAGATCTCTGCGTGGAAGCTGTTTATCGGTTCAGAAGAACAGACGATCGCAACCGGAAAGGATGCGAAGGAAGGTTCATTTAACAGTGTAAACAAATCCATGCGTGTTGTACTCGTTCTGCTTGATCGTCCAACTGTCACATATAACAGTGATAATAACGGAACACTGGAGTGTGATGTTGTATCCGGTGGTTATATTGACAGATACCACACAGAGGATATCGTTATGACAGCAGCACCGAAGACCGGATATGAAGTGGATCAGATCACAGTAATGATGGATGGTGCAGCTTACAGTGATATGACGGTTTCTGATATAGAAAATACAGACAATAAGCAGATCAAGATTCAGGCACCAGATACAGGCTTTGAGAAAAATGTAGAGGTTGCAGTTACTTATAAGGAGATTCCAAAGGTAGAACTTCAGTATGAGCTGGTATCAGCAGATGGAGCAAAGACAGGAACAATAGCTGTTCATGTGGATCGCAAAAAACAGAATGATCTTATGCAGGATGTATCCGCCGGATCCGGTAGTCTTGAAGTATATCGGGACAGCACGGTTACAATGACAGCATCGGTGATCGCTGGCTACGAGATCAATGCATGGAGTATGAATGGTACAGATATCACAGCAGATGTCCGTACGAACAATACAGATCTGAGCAAACTGGTATGTACCGTTGATGAGAAGCTGTTACAGAATGCACCGATTAAGATCATGGTAACGGTTGTTAAGACGCCGGAGCCTCCGTTAGAACCGGAAAAACCGGTTGTAGAGGAACTGACTAAGAAGCAGATTGAGAAGAATTCACAGACACTTTCCAGCAAACAGAAGGTTGCATGGACACAGAAGGGAATCCAACTGACCTGGAAAGCTGTTAAGGGGGCACAGGGATATGATGTCTATGCAGCTCCATGTAACAGAAAGAAGCTGACTGTTGTTAAGACGATTTCAGGTGCAAAGAAGAACGCAACAGTACTGAGTAAGTATAAAGGCAAGAGTCTGAACCGGAAGCAGTCATACAGAGTCCGTGTCAAGGCATATCGTATTGTAAATGGGAAGAAGCAGTATATTGCTACAGGATTGACCCTCCATATCGCAGGGCCGAAGAACAAGACATATACAAATGTAAAGAAGATTCAGTGCAAGAAGACAGAGTATACCTTAAAGAAAGGTAAAACAGCAAAGATAACAACTAAGCTTATCTTACAGGATAACAAGAAGAAACTGTTATCCAAAGGGCATGGTGCTAAGCTTCGCTACAGCAGTACCAATAAAGCGGTTGCTGTTGTAACGGCAAAGGGTACGATCCGTGCAAAGAAAAAAGGAACCTGTTATATCTATGTTACTGCATTAAATGGAGTAAATAAACGGGTGAAGGTCACAGTAAAATAAAACTGCAAATTTAAGTTAAAAAAATTCCATGGCGGGGTAACACAGGAGCTTTCCGGCTCCCTGTTATCCCATTCATGGAATTTTATTTTTGTTCAAAATATTTATATAAAAATCTAGTTCTTTCTGGACAGATAGGTGACAAAGATCATATATTTATCAATGATCTGTCCGGCGATAGCAATACCTTTTCCCATTGTAAAAGCTGCCAATATAGTTCCGATCCCAAGACCTTTGATATGACCGAGAAAGAAGCCTGTCATACAGGCAGTTGTAAGCAGACAGATGACGTCAAAAGAAATCTTAACGATTGAATATTTCTTCTTTATGATCTGCGACAGCTCGCGTGGAAAAAGATCGGTAGGAACGATTGGCAGACCGCAACGGTTGGAAAGTGCGATACCGATACAGATCAGCACATAACTAATTATAAAATAAAGAATCCGGTATCCGATAGCGGTTGGAAGAATGTTGATCCACATTTCATGGACATCAAGCAGTTTCCCGAAGAAAAAACCAACGATAAAACTGCACAGATATTGAGGGACAAATTTCTTCCGTAAAATCATCAGGGTGAGAACCAGAAGTCCCTGAAAGATGTAGGTCCAAGTACCTAAGCTGAGCTTTGGGAGCACCTCGGAAAAGGCGTAAGGAACACTGGAAATCGCAGAAATCCCTGCACCGGAATATAACATCAGAACGACTGCGAAGCTGTTTATGCATACGGCAACGATCAAAGCTATTTCACCATACACGATATGCCGAGTCATATGAGCATCTGTTTCTTGGATGATATGGTTTTATATATATATATTCATTTTAAAGCTGCATCCTTTCATTTGTTTTTATCATATCGATATGTATAATGGATTATTTCGGTATTATATGTAAGCGGATTTGCTTCATTTTTATATGCCTTTCACGGTTTCGTATTGTAACACTCCATGCAAATGATAACAAATGAATAGTTTTTATAATTCTATAGATATTGTCTATATAAAATCTATGAGTATAATATAAATAATGGATTCAAATATAAATTTTTTGGATGAAAACAGAAAATGAATCGAACATCAAAAGTCAGATAGAAAGAGGTAAACGGATGAATTTATTTTATATACGATATTTCGTGGAACTGGCAAAGGAACAGCAGTACACGAAGGCAGCAAAGAATCTGAACATCACACAGCCGAGTTTAAGCCATGCGATTCACCAGTTAGAAGAAGAACTTGGGGTATTATTATTTGAAAAGACAGGACGTAACACTGTACTTACGAGGTATGGAGAAGAATTTCTGGTCTATGCGGAGAATACGATCCGGACGCTCGATCAGGGCATTCGTCTGATGCAGAAGGCAGCACATGGAGAAGGTGTCATAAGATTAGGGTTTGTCCGACCGCTTGGTATGGACTTTGTTCCGGGATTGGCTGATGATTATAGGAAAAGGTTACAGGATGAAATGGTTCAGTTTTCATTTCATACAGGAACAACACATGAGTTAGTAAATGGACTGAAAGAGAAACAGTACGATATTATATTCTGTTCCAGACCGGTGGATGAAAGCGGTCTGTCTGTTCTTCCGGTTGGCAGACAGGATCTTGTCGTAATCACCCCGGAGGGGCACCCGCTCGCAGAAGAGAAAAATGTAGATCTTGCGGATACATTAAAATATCCGCAGATTTATTTTGCGGAAGGTTCCGGTATGCGGGATGTGATAAACGAATTATATAGCTTGATAGGTGAGACACCGCAGATTGCTTATGAGACAGAAGAAGATGAAGTAATTGCCGGCCTTGTAGCGCATAACTTTGGAATTGCTGTTGTTCCTTATATGAAGCTCTTAGAACGGCTTACGGTAAAAATCCTGAAGCTAAGAAAGCCCCGGGCAGACCGGATGTATTATATGGTCTGTGACGCGACTGCTTATAAGCCTCCCTGTGTACAGAGTTTTTATGATTATGTGTCGGGAAAAAATGAAATGCAGGAAGATAAATTTATATGGAATATATAGGAAATCGGAATTTGCATAAAAGTTTCGCGTATACGACAGGTTTGTGGTATAATTTTACATGAGTGATATGTATGGCTTTTTGCAATATGTATACAAAAATGATAAAAGGAGATAAAGACTATGGCATGGTATGACAGCGCAGTATTTTATCATATTTACCCACTTGGATTGTGTGGATGTCCACATGATAACAATGGAGAGACAGGAGCACATTTTGACAAGTTAAATGAATGGGCGGAGCATGCGAAGCGGATCGGATGCAATGCGATTTATATAGGACCGTTATTTGAATCCGGATCTCATGGATATGATACAACCGATTATCGGCTGGTAGACAGACGACTTGGAACAAATGATGACTTCAAGCAGTTCGTAAAGAACTGTCATGCAAATGATGTAAAGGTCATCGTAGATGGTGTATTTAATCATACAGGCAGAGATTTCTTTGCATTTCAGGATATAAAGCAGAACCGGGAGAATTCCAGATACAAGGATTGGTACTGCAATGTGAATTTCTGGGGTAACAACGAATATAACGATGGATTTTCCTATGATAACTGGGGCGGATATAATCTGCTTGCGAAATTAAACCTCTGGAATCCGGAAGTGAGGAATTATCATCTTGAAACCGTAAAGTTCTGGGTTGAAGAATTTGATATTGATGGAATTCGTCTGGATGCTGCGGATGTACTTGATTTTGGCTTTATGAAAGAATTACGTTCCTTCTGCAATGGTGTGAAACCGGATTTCTGGCTGATGGGCGAGGTTATTCATGGAGATTATTCGAGATGGGCAAATAACGATATGCTCCACTCCGTAACAAATTATGAACTGCATAAGGGCTTATATTCCGGACATAACGATCATAATTATTTTGAGATTGCGCATACGATCAAGCGTTTAAATGGCATTGTAGGCGACAAGAAGTTATATACTTTCTGTGATAACCACGATGTAGCAAGAATTTACAGTAAATTAAATAACAAGGCGCATATGTACAATGTAGCGATCCTTGTATATACCGTACCGGGAATTCCGTCGATCTATTACGGTTCTGAATTCGGTATACCGGGCAATAAGGAGAATGGTTCAGACTGGAATCTGCGTCCGGATCTGAATCTGGCTAATTTTGATGAAAAAGATGAGCTTCCTGCATTATATACAACGCTTGGACATCTGAAACAGAGATTTCCGGAACTGACCTATGGAGACTACCGGGAATTGTATCTGACGACCGGACAGTTTGCATTTGCAAGATGCCTGGATGGACGTGCGGTTGTAACGGCATTGAATAATGCAGATAACGGTGCACACATGGAGATTAATCTGCCGATTGGTGCAAATAAAGCAGTCAACCTCCTGACGATAGATCAGACAGCAGAAGCGCAGGAGGATACCTGTACCGATGATGCAACAGCAAAGGCATGGGGAAATGCACGAAATGAGTTGCTTGATAAAGCCGGTCAGTTGGTCGGAGCCTCCGGTGAAATCCGCTATAAGGCAGAAGATATCCGTAAGGCATTAGAAGCACTGGAAACAGGCGCAGACTTCGGCCAGGCAGTATGGAATCTGTTTGGAAATCTGAATGATACCATGAATAACATGCATCGTGTGATCGGTGAATTTGAACAGACAATGCATAAGCAGGAGAGAAACTCTGTAGCCGCAGGCGGTGACTGTACAGGCGGAGAAAGCCTTGAGATCCGCGATGGGAAGCTGATCGTAGACCTTCCGGCAAACAAGGGTGTTGTCGTATATTTAACCAATGAATAATATATAATTTGCCTACATTTTACTTATAGTAATGAAAATTACTATGAGAAGATGGTATTAAGTATTTTGTATAATATTTTATTAGAGAAATTTATAGACAGAAAAAGTCCATCAGACTTGTTTTCTGAATGAGCAAGTCTGATGGACTTTTTTGTCGCAAAAATTTATGCATAAAGAATAAGAGCTATGCGTAGAATATTAAGATTGCATAGAAAAAAGAATGCAAAACCTCTAAAAAATATGTAGTTTTTTGTTGAAAATCACATAAAATAGTGTTAGCATAAATATGTATGTTAGTATATTTGTAACGAGACTGCACAGAATTGACGGAAGCCGCTTCTGTGCCGGGGGAATGGTTATAATTAAGGAGATTGTATATGATACTTATTGATACGCAAAAAGAAGAATTTAGCAAGCTGAGGGATATCCGCGTATTTGGAAGAATCAGTCACGATGATCGGTTTAATGGGAATCTGCTGGTGATCGGTCTTGGCGGTGTCGGAAGCAGAACCGTTTGTAACTTAAAGGGGATGATGGTTGATGATATCATACCGGAGGATAATATTCATTTTCTGATGATTGATTCAGACATTCCTGAGATGGAACAGACAATTGAGGACAGCAAAGAGCATGTTGGTTTTAATGCACTTGAAGTATTAAGTATCTACAGACCGAATATTGAAAATATACTTGCAGATGGAATCAAGAAAAATCCGGTACATCCGAATCTTGCAAACTGGATGGATGCAGACTTTCCGGATGTTACAGTGACAAAAGATGGTGCGCATGGCAATCGTCAGATCGGACGACTCATGTTTTCAAATGCTTATGAAGATATCCGTATGCTGTTATTTGACAGACTGGAAGAGATTCATGATAAGGCGAATGGTAATTGGATGGATGTGATCATTGTATCCAGTCTTTCCGGCGGAACCGGAAGCGGTATCTTATCTGATCTTACATATAATATCCGGGCGTATGGAAAAGCAAAGAAGTGGGCGAATCTTCGAATCGGAGGCTGCCTGTTGATGCCGGATGTTATATTTGGCAACAAGAGCGTAACGGAAGATCCGGAGTTAATGTTCCGGATGATGGCAAATGGCTGTGCTGCGTTAAAAGAAGTCGATTACTATATGAAGCTTTCAGAAAAGGATGATGCATATATATTTGAAAGCACCACCCACAAGCTGGTGATCCGGGAGAATCTGTTCGATGCCTGTATGCTGGTATCCGGTAAGAAGGACAGCCAGGGATACCTGCCGGAGGGTACAGTTCTGATGGACACAGCAAGCTTCCTATATAAACTTGCATGTAACAAATATATCGGTAACAATGATGTAAACGATGACAGAAAGCTGCTTCGGGATGTATTCTTTGACAATGAGAAATATTCTGTGACAAACTGGAAGATGGAACATTCGGATTCTGAGATTGCGACAGCAAATTGTTATTATAAGGTTGTCAGTGAAGCAGATTACAAGATACCGATCCGCGAGATTGAGAATATCTGTGAGAGTGATCTGTTTAACAAAGCATATAAGCGTTTGTTTGTTTCACCATTTGACAATCCGCAGATTGAAGCGGATATCAAGGGTGCGTTAAAAGAGCTGGATGATTTTCTTCATGCAGAACCGGGGGATGAGATCAACCTCAGTGTGAACGGATTAATCCAGTTTGGACAGTTTACGAAGCCAACCTATAAGATGATCAAGAAGCATACAGATGGACTCAGAGAACATATGGGTGAGAAGCTTGATAATATGGATAAAGAGCTTCCGGTCATGATCAAGTCCATTAAGAATAAATTGTGGAATTCCTTAGATGCTGTAATTGCCAGATATATCAAGGTATGCGGTCCGTATGCAGCGATTGATATTATCGGAGCACCAACAGCCGGTGTAGCAGATTCTACCAGAGGTATGATGGCAGAGGTTAAGAAGCTGCAGGAGCTTCACAGCAAATATACACCATCCGGTGAATACTCCAGAATTATAGAATCTATCTGTGAGATTGTAGCAAAACGTTTCTTCACTTTTCCGTCTGCAAAGCGTGAGACAGAGAATGGATATTATGATGCCTGTATCAAAGAGACACTTGCAGCAGAACGAAACCGGATCATGGATGAGATCGATGCACAGGATCTGTTTGGTGATACACTTCGTTGGCTGCAGCAGAGAGCAGAGCGTTTGGATGAGATTTATTCCCAATTTGGAGAAGATTTGAAGAATTCAATCGAGGATCTTGCAAATGAAGGTAAGGTAACAACCAAGAATATATTAAAGAATGCAGCCAGACATGAATTCCTTCCAACTGATTATGTAAATGACAGTCGTATCAATGAGGTGAAGGATGGACTGATCCGGTTGATGTTAGATAATGAATCGAATATTGATAATGGAAGAGTTGTTCCTGTCAAGGATGCGATGGAGAAGATTTATCGTCGTTTATTCAGCGGTATCGGAGCATATGGGCCGGAGAAGATGTTATCCGTTGCATTTTCTGATAAGAAACTTGCAGAGAATGATATCAATGTTATGTTTGGTTCACCGACAAATGACCGGCGGGATGAAGTTATGCAGAAGGTAGCTGCTGCATTTGTAAATGATATTCAGGAAGAAAAGCAGTTATGTGTGCTCAAGGATGGCTACAAAGAACTTTTGTTGAATAAGAAATATATATCAGTGCCAAATGTAATGCCGTATTTCAGTAGGGCAGTAAAAGGAATCCTGATGGATAAACCATATAATGAGAAGGAGGATTCCATTACATTGAATCCTGGTGAGATCGAGATTTCGATCAATGATATGTATGTCGGCGTGCCTGCATCTATGATGGCATGTACAGCAGAGATGCAGAAAGCCTATAATGCAGTAGATAGTTCTTACAAGGGATTGCATATTGACGAAGTGAATAGGGATATGAGAGATTTCCCGAATCTTTGCACGTTATAATAAATAGTATGTATGAAAGAATCCTACATGTGGAGGTGTATGAAACCGTTAGTGTTTTTCAAACTTTCGTATGTGGGGTTTTTTTAAATTTGATTTTTACCGGAATATGGTTATACTGGAAAAAGGTTTACATGAATAGATAGAAAGGAAAATTTCCATGCTGATTTGGTATGCGGATGTGTCGGATATGACAGAGGAGCAGATGAAAAAGTATCTGGAAGAGCTGTCTGAGTATCGTTTGGAAAAAGTGAATAGGCTTCGATATGAGAAGGATAAGAAATTGTCGGTTGCTGCGGGAATTTTGCTTGACCGGGCGTTAAAAGAGTGTCATTTGTCTGAGAAAGACTGTCGCTATCAGATCATGGAGCATGGCAAGGTTTATCTGGCAGATCATCCTGAGATAGCATTTAATATCAGTCACAGCGGATGCGTTGCAGTTCTGATCTTTCATAAAGAAACGAAGCACGATCTGTCCTGTGGCATTGATATCGAGCTGATACAGGGTGGACGGGAGAAAATCGTGAACCGGTTATTTTCAGAAGCGGACAGAGAACAATATAAGAAGTTGGATCCGGATGCGGCTGCGTTATATTTTGCACGGGTCTGGACCCGGATGGAATCATTTGGTAAGATGACAGGAAAAGGACTTGATTTTTCAGAACCGACTCAGAAAAAAATTATGGATCGTTCAGAGATGAAAAAGAAAAATATCTATTTCCGGGAATTCAGAATAACAGATAAAACAGGTCGGAAATATAATCTCTGTGCCTGTTCAGATAAGGAAGGTTTGTTAGAAGAAACTGTATTTTCTGATAAGTCGGTTCTTTTTTCTTCTCAGAATGTAGATTGTGTGGTAATATGATGATGAAAATTTATGTACTGATACATAAGTGAAGTTTTGGAGGAACATGATATGAGTAAAAAAGCTACGAAAGCACTGAATAATCCGTATTATATCGCAAGATATAATGCATCAAAGAATAATCCAAATCTTACCAGCCGGGAAAAGACGGCTGAGATTTTAAATATTGACCGGACGCGGTTATCACGGATCGAGCTTGGCATGTCAGTTCCTTATCCGGAAGAAGTTCTGGCGATGGCGGATGTATATGAGATACCGGAGCTTTGTAATATGTATTGCTCAGGGGAGTGTGCAATCGGTCGTGAGACAGTGAAACCGATCAATGCAGATAGCCTGGATCGACTGATCCTTCAGTTTCTTGGATCTTCTCAGAAGATGGAGAATATCACGGAGCAGCTGATCAATATCACTTCCGATGGAATTGTAGATGAAGGAGAACTGGAGCAGTTTGATTCGGTTCTGTCTGAATTGGAAAAAATGTCGGTCAACATTCAATCGTTGATGATGTGGGCTAAAAAAAATAAAGATTCAATTATGAGTAAAAGAGGAAATTAGAAATGGCAGACAAGAATATCGAAAACGAGATTAAGAAAAGAAGAACATTTGCGATCATATCCCACCCGGATGCCGGTAAGACGACTTTAACAGAGAAGTTTCTCCTGTTTGGTGGTGCAATCAATACGGCAGGATCGGTAAAAGGAAAAGCAAATTCCAAATATGCGGTATCCGATTGGATGGATATTGAGAAGGAGAGAGGTATATCAGTTACCTCATCCGTTCTTCAGTTTAATTATGAAGGCTACTGTATCAATATTCTTGATACACCGGGACACCAGGATTTCTCAGAAGACACATATCGAACCCTGATGGCTGCGGATTCTGCTGTTATGGTTATTGATGCATCAAAGGGTGTAGAGGCACAGACGATCAAGCTTTTTAAGGTCTGTGTAATGCGTCATATCCCGATTTTTACATTTATTAATAAGATGGATCGTGATGCAAGAGATACATTTGAATTGTTAGATGAGATTGAAAATGTCCTTGGAATACGTACCTGTCCGATGAACTGGCCAATCGGTTCCGGTAAGGAATTTAAGGGTGTCTATGACAGAGAGACCAAGATGGTCGATACCTTTGAAGCAATCTCAACCGGTGGTGCGAAGAAGGCTGCGGAGACGCAATATCATATCGAGGATCAGGAGCTTAAGGATCTGATCGGACCGTACCTGTATGACCAGTTTAAGGAAGAAATTGAATTGGTTGACGGTGCAACCGATGAAGTCGATCTCGAGAAGGTTCAGAAGGGAGAGCTTTCACCCGTATTCTTTGGTTCTGCACTGAATACATTCGGTATCGATATGTTCCTGAATTATTTCCTGAAAATGACGACACCTCCTCTTGGAAGAATGTCGGATCAGGGTGTGATCGATCCGGTTACAGAACCATTTTCAGCTTTCGTATTTAAGATACAGGCAAATATGAATAAAGCGCATCGTGACAGAATCGCATTTATGCGTATCTGTTCAGGTAAATTTGAAGCCGGTATGGAGGTTTACCATGCAGCCAGCAAGCGTAAATTAAAATTATCCCAGCCGCAGCAGCTTATGGCGCAGGATCGTAAGATCGTAGAAGAAGCATATGCGGGTGATGTAATCGGTGTATTTGATCCGGGATTATTTTCAATCGGTGATACTCTTACATTTCCGGGTAAGAAATTTCAGTACGAAGGAATCCCGACATTTGCGCCGGAGCATTTCTGTCGTGTTGTTCAGATGAATACGATGAAGCGTAAGCAGTTTGTACAGGGTGTTACTCAGATCGCGCAGGAGGGTGCAATTCAGATCTTTCAGGAGTTTACAGCAGGATTGTCTGAGATTATCGTAGGTGTTGTAGGTGTTCTTCAGTTTGATGTATTAAAATACAGACTGGAGAATGAATATGGATGTGAGATCCGTTTAGAGCCGATCCCTTATAACTATATCCGTTGGGTAAAAGATCCATCTACAGATCTTACAAAGCTGAAACGTGTCAGCGATGTTAAGAAGGTGAAGGATATGAAAGGTAATCCATTGTTATTATTTGCAAATGAATGGGTTATCAATCAGGTGCTTGAGCATAATGAAGGGCTGGAACTGTTAGAGTTCAGAAAGAATTAAATAAATGAATAATCTACCCTGAAAATGTAAATCCTTTTCTTATGAGGCCTAAGAAAAAATCCGTTTGACAGACAGGCAGACATAAGCAGGAGGAACATGATATGGCACTGAACAGGGTAGTGATATGTGGTGTGAATACAGCCAGACTTCCGTTACTGACAGACAAGGAAAAGAATGAATTGTTTGACAGGATCGAGCAGGGAGATATGGCTGCCAGAGAGACCTTTATCAAGGGCAATCTGCGACTGGTTCTGAGTGTGATCCAGAGATTTTCGAATTCAAATGAGAACCCTGACGATCTGTTTCAGGTTGGATGCATAGGATTGATAAAAGCAATTGATAATTTTGACCGGAGTCTGGATGTGAAGTTTTCGACGTATGCAGTTCCGATGATACTCGGAGAATGCCGGAGGTATCTGCGGGATAATAACAGTATCAGGGTATCCAGGTCGTTAAGAGATATTGCATATAAGGCAATCTACACAAAGGATGCTTTGTTAAAGAAGCTGGATCGGGAACCGACCGTGGATGAAATTGCAAAGGAGATCGATGTAGCACCGGAAGATATCACGACAGCACTGGATGCCATATCGACGCCGGTTTCGTTGTATGAGCCTGTTTATCAGGAAGGTGGAGATACGTTATATATCGTAGACCAGTTAAGTGATAAGAAGAATAAAGAAGAAAACTGGGTAGAAAATATTTCATTGAAAGAAGCAATGAAGAAATTAAATGAGAGAGAATATAATATATTAAGGCTTCGTTTCTTTGAAGGAAAGACACAGACCGAGGTTGCATCGGAAATCGCCATTTCACAGGCACAGGTCAGCCGTATCGAAAAGAGTGCGATCAAATCTCTAAAGGGCTACCTCAGATAATATATGGATGATAAAGAGGTATCTATATATTTATTCTACAGAGCATTTTCATTCTATTTTTACGCTGTATAACTTTGAACTAACCTCGGCTAATGGCCTTGGTAAGGTCTCAGTTATTATGTAGCGGTGCTAAACTCACCGCTTCGCGGTTCATTAAGAACCGACATGAAAAAGGTCTGTAGAACAAAATATAGATACCTCTTTATTTGTTTATAGGTAAATCTGTGTTATTGTGATTTCCCATATTTTTTATAGTTTTTACATTTATTGTGCTTTTTTGCTCTATTTATTCTTGTTATGAGCTTCTAGCTGTGATTTGGCTTCGGTGGCAAGCTCTGCCATATAGTCCTGAACGGTTGTGCCGCCGGTGTCGCTGTTTTTCATGAGATTTGCTTTCAGCTTTTCTACTTCCTCGAGTGGAAGATCGCTCATTATGGCAACCTCGGCCGGTTCGATGTGAACATTTAACATTCGTTCTGCCAGATCATATTTTGCTTTTGTTGTTCGATTCATCTCTGATTCATCTCCTTAATTATTCAGATCCTTCAGATAAGCTTCGTTAATCTCGATGATCTTATTCATAGCTTCCGGTCCCGGAGCACCGATCGTATTACGTTTATTAACACATTCTTCCATGCTGATCGCCAGATAGATGTCGTCTTCAAATACCGGACAGATTGCCTTGTAGTCATCTAGTGGAAGCTCATCCAGCGAGATGTTCCGTTCGATACAGGTGAGAACCAGTTCACCTACGATGCCGTGAGCATCACGGAATGGAACGCCGTGGTTTACCAGATAATCGGCAGCATCCGTAGCATTTGTGAATCCGTTCTTTGCAGATGCTTCCATACGGCCTTTATTTACAGTCATAGTTTTTATCATACCGTTAAATAATGCGATACATCCCTTTACGGTATCGATCGCATCAAAGGTAAATTCCTTATCCTCCTGCATATCCTTATTATAAGCAAGCGGAATTCCCTTCATTGTGGTAAGGAGAGAAGTCAGTGCGCCATAGACACGTCCAGTCTTACCACGAACCAGCTCTGCGATATCAGGGTTTTTTTTCTGTGGCATGATCGAACTTCCTGTGCTGTATGCGTCATCCAGTTCAACAAACTGATATTCATTTGAATTCCAGATAATGATCTCCTCTGAGAAACGGCTCAGATGCATCATGATCGTTGAAAGAGCGGATAATAATTCGATGCAGTAATCACGGTCTGCAACAGAATCCATACTGTTAAGAGTAGGACCTGCAAAATCAAGCAGGGAAGCAGTTAACTCACGATCCAGAGGGTAAGTTGTGCCGGCTAAAGCACCGGAACCCAGTGGACAGTAATTCATTCTTGCATAGATATCACACAGACGGCCGTAATCACGCTTGAACATCTCCATGTATGCACCAAAGTGATGGGCGAGAGTGATCGGCTGCGCCTTCTGTAAATGTGTAAATCCGGGCATATATGTGTGGATATGTTCCTTCATCAGGGAATGTAAGGTGTTCATTAATTCCAGCACAAGAGCTTTAATTTCGACGATCTCATCTCTTACATAGAGCTTCATGTCAAGAGCTACCTGATCATTACGGCTTCTTCCGGTATGTAATTTCTTACCGGTATCACCGATACGGTCGATCAGATTTGCTTCTACAAAGCTGTGAATATCTTCATATTTGGATGTGATTTCAAGTGTACCGTTTTCCACATCGGTAAGGATGCTGTTTAAGCCGTCGATGATCTGATCTCGTTCTGCTTCCGTAAGGATTCCGGATGCTGCAAGCATGGTAACATGCGCGATGCTTCCGCGAATATCCTGTTTATAGAACTTCTGATCAAAAGAGATCGAAGCATTAAAGTTATATACTAACTGGTCTGTTTCTTTTGTGAAACGACCACCCCAGAGCTGTGCCATAATGTAGTTCCTCTTTTCTCTAAAATTATTTTAACTGTTTCATTTTACAACAGGATGAGAGCTTAATCAACAAAAACAGGGATTAGCAGAAGAATTTTGCACGGTAAATATCAAATTTTTATGAAAAAGATATTTACAGGTTTACAGCAGTTGCGGACAGATGATAAAATAACCTAAATTGTCAGAATGGATGGATTGGATGAAGAAACGACATTTTATTTTGAAAGGAATCATTACGGCACTTGTGCTGATCGTTCTTTTCTATACAGGAAGATGGGCATTTTTTAATATATTTCATCGTCAGGATGTTGTGGACGGAATGGTAGCATTACGAACAAATGTGATGCATTCGATGGAAGATGGAAATGATTCTGATATCTTTTATGTAAAAAATGTAAAGATAAAGGATATAAGTGATATCAATAAATATGTGGATTCGGCATTTGGAAGTGTAGATACCTATCGAGTACTGGTGTCCTCCGGCGATTATCTTGCAATTCAACTTTCTTTTGATCGGAGTGAGAATTATTATGTGATCCGGAAGGTGCTTTTTGATGAAGAGATACCATCGGATAAAAAGAAAGCACTTGCCATGTATGATTCATATATAGAATTTTACAAGACCTGCATCAAAGAACCGATGAGCGATTTTGATAAGGAGAAAGCAGCACATGATTATCTGATAAAGAACTGTGTATATGGCTTTCCAGAGGAACAGCAGGATGCATATGATGCTTATGGTGTTCTTGTATCCCATAAGGCGGTCTGCGATGGCTATGCAGAGGCATTTTTTATGCTGATGACCTGTTTGGATATTCCTTGTGATATTGTGGTAGGGACTGCGGATGGAGATCTGCATGCATGGAATCAGATAGAACTTGACGGGAAATGGTATAATATTGATCTGACCTGGGATGATGCGGTTCCGGATATGGGTGAATATGTAAAACACACATATTTTAATCTGACAGATGATACACTTGCCGAAAATCATACATGGGAACGGGAGTTTTACCGTACCTGCACAGATACAGATATGAATTATTATGTGAAGACATTTGCAGTATTTGATGATTTTGAAGCATATAAGAAAGGGATCACGAAGCAGATCGGACGCTCGGATGTGCTCGAAGCAATTGTTTATTATATGGATACGGACAGACCGGATCTGTCATTTCTCTATGACAGTTCGGCTATAAAAAAACTTAAGTATCTGGTTGAAGATATGGGAGAATATTATGTGATCATTGTATATGTAAATACATGATTTTATTATTGTAAAACAAAATGCCCGCGACAGTACGGGAGAAAGGAAAACTCAATGTCTGATGAACAGGCGAGGGTGAAGTGTGATAGATATGATCAAGAAAGAATTTATGGATCAGCTCAGAGAAGGGCTGGATGGCAATGTATCATATGAGAAATATTGTGAAACAATAGAATATTATGAGTCTTATTTCCGGAGAAAACTGGCAGAAGGAAAGACTGAGGAGGAGATTGTTGCGGAACTTGGCTCCGGGCGACTGATCGCAAAGACGATTGTTGATACCGCAGGAGCTGACCGGACAGAACAGAGTTATACTTATACAGAGACAACAGGCGGCAGACGCGGAAGTGTGAGCCGAGATGGAGAAGACGCACCAAAGGGCTGGCATGTCAAAATGGATGAAAATGGAAATACCAGTGTCTGCTTTGGAAAACTTGATTTTTCTACAACGCTTGGGAAGGTTGTGATCGGAATTGGACTTATTTTATTACTTGCACTGATTGTATTGCTTGTTGTGATTGGAGTTAAGATTCTTGTATATGTGATCATTCCGGTTGCTGCAATTTTGTTTATTGTGAACCTGATTATCAGTCTGATCGACAATCATCGAATGTAGTCGGAAGTAGAATTTTTAACAGATAAAAAAGTTTTAAAAAAAGTTGAAAAAAGTTCTTGACAATTATCGGTATATCCCTTATACTAGCAAAGGTGTTCGACAGAGAACACAAACGAAATGGGATCTTAGCTCAGCTGGGAGAGCATCTGCCTTACAAGCAGAGGGTCACAGGTTCGAGCCCTGTAGGTCCCATTTAAAATAAAATATGGCGGGATAGCTCAGTTGGCTAGAGCATGCGGTTCATACCCGCAGTGTCGAGGGTTCAAATCCCCCTCCCGCTACTAACCTTTAATCGTCATGAATGTCATGACGATTTTTTTCTTTGCAGAAAAGTTCGTCGATTATGAACGGATAAATTATTATAGAATGGATAAACATTTTATCATCGGGTGAGATGGGTAAATAAGAAATAAGGAGAAATCAAATATGCGAGTTGGAATGGGCTATGATGTTCATAAATTGGTAGAAGACAGAAAGTTGATCCTTGGCGGAGTGGAGATTCCATATGAGAAAGGACTGCTTGGGCATTCAGATGCAGATGTTCTGCTACATGCGATCATGGATGCGCTTCTTGGAGCAGCGGCACTGGGAGATATCGGCAGGCATTTTCCGGATACAGATGACCGTTATAAGGGTGCAGACAGCATGGTGCTGTTAAAGGAAGTGAAGAAGCTTCTGGACGAGAATTTTTTCTTTATAGAGAATATAGATGCGACAGTGATAGCACAGCAGCCGAAGCTTGCCCCATATATAGAAGATATGAGAAAGAATATTGCAGAATGTCTGGAGCTTCCGGTGAACAGGGTGAATGTGAAGGCTACGACAGAGGAAAAGCTGGGATTTACCGGAGCAGGCCTTGGAATCAGTTCACAGGCTGTCTGTCTGTTAGAGACTGTTGGAAACTATGATTATGATGTTATGGGAATGAATCAGGGAGGCTGTGCCGGTTGTCAGGGCTGTCCGGTCAGGCAGTAGGTAGTTTCGGGTATGAATGAAGAAAGATACGATCATATGGATCGTAAATCGTTTGATTCGATCAGGATAGAGATTGCCGGAGCGGAAGATTTGAACGAGATACGAAAACTCTGGAAACAGTCATTTGACGATCAGGATGCATATATGGATTATTATTTTTCAAGTGTAGCAATAAGGAATCAGATCTTTGTGGCAAAGAATGGCTCTAAGATCATTTCCATGGTGCATTTAAATCCATATACTCTTGCTGAGACGACAGCAGGAGTGACAGCATATAAAAAGGGCGGTTATGTTGTCGGAGTTGCGACAGTCCCGGAATTTCGCAAACAGGGAATTATGTCGATGTTAATGAAGTATGTACTGTCATATGCGGCAGAGAATAATTACGATTATATTTATCTGACGCCGGAGAAAGAGATCTATTATAAAGGACTGGGATTTGCTCCGGTGGTAGAAAGTGGCTTTTATAATATAACAGATCTGAAACCTGAGAAGAATGATTATGAGCTTTGTGGGTTGGAAGATATAACAGATGAACAGTTGCAGAGCTTTTCTGAAAAACTGGCACAACGCTATGATCTCTTTGTACCACGAAACAGAGCCTACCTGGAGGATCTTGGAATGGAATGTCAGTCTCTATTTGGTGATGTATATATCATAAAGAATGAGAATGAGATAGCAGCGGTATATGGAACCATGTATGATGGGGATCGTGCAGAGATCATTCAGTATTGTACAGTTACCGGATCAATTGATCCGTTGTTATATGGAATTCGCAAGAGTGATATTCCTGTATTTTCTGAGGTTGAATTGTTTGGAACATATACAGATCATAAGATGATAAAGAAAGGTCATGGAATTATGTTTTATGAGCCGTATACGGAGTGCACAGAATTATATAGAAAATTAGATCATATTTCATAAATGAAGTGGTTTAAAAAAGTATGGATACCATGTATAATAATTATAGAATGTATATACAAAAAGGAGAAATAAAATGACAACAGATGGATATGTAGAACATATAGTGAAAACAAAGACTTCTGCCGGAATCATGGCATTGATCGTACTTGGAGCAATTATCACTGTGGTGGGAGCATTTTTTATGTTCTTTGTACCGGGAGGCGCAATCTTTGGACTTCCGCTTGCGGTTGTTGGTGTAATTATATTTTCACTTGCGATCAATCGAAAAGAGTGTGAGTTTGAATATTTGTTCGTAAATGATGATGTTGAGGTTGCAAGGATTACCGCAAAGAGCAGCAGAAAACAGGTGTATCATTTTGAAGGCGGAGAAGTAAAGCAGATCACGACTGTAGATTCAATCTATAGGGATAATGAGCATCAGGCAAATTCCGGTATTAAAACGATGAATTTCACTTCAAAGGATAAGAACACAGAGAATCCTGTTTATTCTTTT
Source organism: Clostridium sp. AM54-37XD (assembly GCF_003478225.1). Taxonomy (NCBI): domain Bacteria; kingdom Bacillati; phylum Bacillota; class Clostridia; order Eubacteriales; family Clostridiaceae; genus Clostridium; species Clostridium sp. AM54-37XD. Next base: position 85,283 of record NZ_QUEV01000004.1, on the reverse strand, counting down.
ATCCTGAATAAGAATAACCGCACAGAGGAAGTCCTGTTAGAGCTTGATGTAAAGACGATTGAACATGTAAAACAATTTTTTAAGGGAAAAATCCGGGAATAGAGAAAGTCAGGAACGGACACATATTTATAAGCAGAAAGACAGATACTATAAAAGAGGTGCTTGCGATGAAGATTACTTTTTTTAAATATCTGTCTTTGTTTTTGACCGGAGGGATGGTATATTATTTTCTTGAGATATTTACCAGAGATTATTCTCATTATTCCATGATAATCTGCGGGGGACTGTGTATGATTGCCTGCGGAGGTTTGAATCAGATGTTCCCGAGAATGCCGATTCCGCTACAGATGATTTTATCGTCAGGAATCATAACTTTGTTTGAATTTGTAACCGGAGTTATTGTAAATCTGATCTTTCATGTTGGAGTATGGGATTATTCATACCTGCCATATAATGTAATGGGGCAGATATGTCTGCCGTATTCTGTGCTGTGGATGTTTCTTTCACTGATCATAATATTTGTGGATGATGGAATCAGGCATTTTCTGTTTGGAGAGGAATTACCGGAGTACAGATTATTTTAAATAAATGAAATGAGAGTTTTTTGTTGCTGAAGAAGCTGCGACATTTAGAGTATTAAAAAAAGCTTATAACAGATCCGGTCTGAAATCCGGACTTCTGATGATAAGCTTCTTTTATGTGGTGTGAAATTAAATACGAAATTATGGCTGAAGAGGAGTCATCTTAAGTCCTTTATACAGTTTGGTATAAAGACTTCTTTCGTCGGAGTAAAGCATGATTCCCCGTGCACCATCTTTAACAATGTAGGCGTATTTATTCTTCTGTACATTCATGTACAAAACTTCCTCCACATTCAGTTCTTTGGCCTCACTTTAGCAACACTGACACTTACCGGCTGTAATTTATATTTTTTGATTGCCTGTTCAACTGTCATGATAAACACCTCCATCATATAGTATGCCTATGTTTGTTTGAATATAGTATATTGTATAGATAGCACAAAGTCAACTGTTAATAGTGCACAAAAAGACAAGAAAAGGAAAAACTTCCGTTATTTTTATAAAAAGGAGAGATAAATAGTGAAAAATGCAAACTATTATACTATGATGGAAGAAGAATTAAAGAAAATATCGGATTCCGGCAGTAAGAAGAAGCTTCTACTTCATTGCTGCTGTGCCCCTTGTTCCAGTCATTGTCTGGAAGTCCTGGCCAATTATTTTGATATTACTGCTTATTTTTATAATCCGAATATCACAAGTGATGAAGAATACGGGAAACGCTGGAACGAATTGAAACGCTTTGTCCATGAAGTATATCAGGAGAATGGGGTGGAACCATATCTGGAAGAGCATGAGAGCGAACGGTTTCTTGAAATGGCAAAAGGAATGGAAGAAGAGCCGGAACGCGGGATACGGTGTTATGCCTGTTATAAACTTCGTCTGGATAAAAGTGCCGCGTTTGCAAAAGAACATGGATATGACTATTTCACCACAACCTTGTCGATCAGTCCACATAAAAATGCAGACTGGCTCAATGAAATCGGAGAAGAGCTGGGTGAGCAGTATGGTATAATGTTTTTACATAGTGATTTTAAGAAGAAAAACGGATATAAACGCTCAATCGAGCTTTCAAAGAAATATAATTTATATAGGCAGAACTTCTGCGGCTGTGAGTTCAGCAGAAGAGCGTATGAAGCAACAGAAAAAATGAAGCAGGAAGCTGCTCAGAAATAAGTTGACGAATTTCGATGAAAAAGTGTTGTCTAACAATAACAAATGTGTTAGAATTGACAAAACTAGAAAAAAGAGGCAGATGAGGATCTTTGTATGTGTGCACAGATTCTCTGTTCACTCTTTTTTTTTGAGCAAAAATAGAAAAAAGAAGAAAGGAATTGTATTATGAAAGCTTTTTTGATACTTGAAGATGGACATGTATTTGAAGGCACCAGTATTGGAGCAACCGATGAGATCATAAGCGAAATTGTTTTCAATACGTCTATGACAGGTTACTTAGAGGTGTTGACAGACCCATCCTATGCCGGGCAGGCAGTTTGTATGACATATCCGTTGATTGGTAATTATGGTGTATGTCTGGAAGATATGGAGGCTGATAAACCATGGCAGTCAGGATTTATTGTAAGAGAGATTGCGAAGAAGCCAAGTAACTTCAGAAGTGAACAGAGTATTAACCAGTTCCTTATTAATAACAATATAACAGGTATCGAGGGAGTTGATACCAGAGCATTGACAAAGATCCTCAGAAATCAGGGTACAATGAAGGGCATGATCACAACAAATGCTTCTTATGACCTTGAAGATTGTCTGAAGCGGATCAAAGCATGGGAGATGGGACATGTTGTTCTTGATGTTACATGCAAAGAAAAGAAAGTTTATCCGGGAGATGGCTACAAGGTAGCTGTTATCGATCTCGGTGTTAAGAGAAATATTATCAAATCTTTATTAAAGAGAGGCTGTCAGGTTACCGTATATCCTGCTGAAACACCTGCGGAGGAGATCATCGCAGATGCACCGGACGGCATCATGTTAACAAACGGACCTGGAGATCCAAAGGATTGTAAGGTTACAATCAAAGAAGTGAAAAAACTTTTCGATACAGATATTCCTATTTTTGCAATATGTCTTGGACATCAGCTGCTTGCACTTGCAAATGGCGGCGATACCGTAAAGATGAAATACGGTCACAGGGGTGCAAACCATCCTGTAAAAGACTTAAAGACCGGAAAGGTTTATATTTCAACCCAGAATCATGGATATATGGTAAAAGAAGAGAGCCTTGACAGAAAGGTTGCCGAGGTCAGCTTTATCAATGTAAATGATGGTACAGTAGAAGGTGTTCATTACCTTGGTAAGAATGCACAGACCGTACAGTTCCATCCGGAAGCATGTGCCGGTCCTCTTGATACAGACTTCTTGTTTGATGTATTTATGAATATGATGGAGGTGTCTAAGTAATGCCAAAGAATCCGAATATTAAAAAAGTTGTTGTAATTGGCTCCGGTCCTATCGTAATCGGACAGGCTGCAGAATTTGATTATGCCGGTACACAGGCTTGTCGTTCATTAAAAGAAGAAGGCCTTTGCGTTGTTCTGATCAACTCCAATCCGGCTACGATCATGACAGATAAGGATATCGCAGATAAGGTATACATTGAGCCATTAACAGCCGATGTTGTAAAAGCAGTGATCGAGAAGGAAAAACCAGACAGCCTTCTGCCAACACTGGGTGGTCAGGCAGCTTTAAATATCGCAATGGAACTGGAAGAATCCGGTTTCTTAAGAGAACATGATGTTATGTTGATCGGTACATCTTCTTCAACAATCAAAAAAGCAGAGGACAGACTGGAATTCAAGAAAACCATGGAGAAGATCCATGAGCCTGTAGCACCATCTGAGGTTGTTACAACGGTAAAAGCCGGTCTCGAATTTGTTAAGAAGATCGGATATCCGGTTGTACTCCGTCCGGCATATACCCTCGGCGGAAGCGGCGGTGGTATCGCTGAGAATGAAGAAGAATTTGTCGAGATTCTGATGAATGGTCTGAGACTCAGCCGTGTCGGTCAGGTTCTGGTAGAGCGTTGTATCGCAGGCTGGAAAGAGATCGAATACGAAGTAATGCGTGATGCAAATGGTACCTGTATTACAGTTTGTAATATGGAGAATCTGGATCCGGTCGGTGTCCATACCGGTGACTCTATCGTAGTAGCACCATCCCAGACACTGGGTGATAAAGAGTATCAGATGCTTCGTACATCTGCATTAAATATTATTTCTGAATTAAATATCCGTGGTGGCTGTAACGTACAGTTTGCATTACATCCAACTACATTTGAATATTGTGTAATCGAAGTAAATCCTCGTGTAAGCCGTTCGTCGGCACTTGCATCCAAGGCAACCGGTTATCCGATCGCCAAGGTTTCTGCAAAGATCGCACTTGGTTATAATCTGGATGAGATCAAGAATGCAATTACCAAGAAGACATTTGCAAGCTTTGAGCCTGCACTGGACTATGTTGTTGTTAAGATTCCTAGACTTCCGTTTGATAAGTTCATCAAGGCAGATCATGATCTGACAACACAGATGAAGGCAACCGGTGAGGTTATGAGTATCTGCACAAACTTTGAGGGCGCATTGATGAAAGCAATCCGTTCTCTGGAACAGCATGTAGATGGTCTTCATTCCAGCAGATATAAGAATATGTCTGACAGTGATATCTTAAAGCTTCTGCATCATGTAGATGACAGACGTATCTTTGTTATTGCTGAGGCGCTTCGCCGTGGCATTACACAGGAAGCAATTCACGATATCACAAAGATTGATCTTTGGTTCATTGATAAGATCAACAATCTGGTTGACTATGAACAGGAGATCCGTGATTCCAAGGGAGATATCTCCAAGGAACTGATGAAGGAGATCAAGCGTGTAGAATTTCCGGATAAGGTAATCGCACAGCTTACAGGAAAGACAACAAAAGAGATCAAAGAGCTGCGGTATGGCTATGGTATCCGTGCATCTTTCAAGATGGTTGATACCTGTGCTGCAGAGTTTGAAGCATCTACACCATACTATTATTCCTGCTTCGACGGTGAGAGTGAAGTAGAGGAAGATCATTCCGTAAAGAAGGTTATGGTTCTTGGTTCCGGTCCTATTCGTATCGGACAGGGTATCGAATTCGATTACTGCTCCGTACACAGTACATGGGCATTTGAGAGAAAGGGATACCAGACCATTATCGTAAATAATAATCCTGAGACAGTCAGTACAGATTTTGATATTGCAAATAAGCTGTATTTCGAGCCACTGACAGCAGAGGATGTAGAGGCAATTGTAGATCTGGAAAGACCGGATGGTGCGGTTGTTCAGTTCGGCGGACAGACAGCGATCAAGCTGACGGAAGCACTGATGGAGATGGGTGTTCCGATCCTTGGTACAAGTGCAGAGAATGTAGATGCCGCTGAGGATAGAGAATTATTCGATGAGATCCTTGAGAAGTGTTGTATTCCAAGACCTGCCGGAAAGACGGTATTTACCAGAGATGAAGCCTTAGAGGCAGCCAATGAACTCGGTTATCCGGTTCTGGTAAGACCTTCTTATGTATTAGGTGGACAGGGAATGCAGATCGCGATCTCTGATAAAGATATTATTGAATTCATGGATATCATCAACAGACATGTTCAGGAGCATCCTGTTCTGGTTGATAAATATATCATGGGTAAGGAAGTAGAAGTAGATGCCGTATGTGATGGAGAAGACATCCTGATCCCTGGTATCATGGAGCATGTAGAGAGAGCCGGAATCCATTCCGGTGACAGTATCTCTGTATATCCCGCACAGACACTTTCACCAAAGATCAAACGTGTAATTGAAGATTATACAAGAAAGCTTGCAAACAGCCTTCATGTAATCGGTCTGATCAATATACAGTTTATCGCATACAATGATGAAGTATATGTAATTGAGGTAAATCCTCGTTCCAGCCGTACTGTTCCATATATCAGCAAGGTTACCGGTATTCCGATTGTAGATCTTGCAACCCGTGTTATCACAGGTGAGAAGATCAAGGATATGGGATATAAGCCGGGACTTCAGCCGGAAGCAGAATACTTTGCGATCAAGATGCCTGTATTCTCATTTGAGAAGATCCGTGGAGCTGAAATCAGTCTGGGACCGGAAATGAAATCAACAGGTGAATGTCTTGGTATCTCCAAGGACTACAACGAAGCCCTTTACAAGGCGTTCCTTGGTGCAGGTGTAAATCTTCCAAAGACAAAGAAGATGATTCTTACAGTTAAGGACGCAGACAAGATGGATGCAGTAGAAATCGGCAGACGTTTTGCGGCTCTTGGTTATGAGATCTTCTCTACAAAGAGCACATGTAGAATCCTGAATGAGAATGGAGTACCTGCTGAACTGATCAACAAAGTAGAGGAACCATCACCAAATCTGTTGGATCTGATCTTAAGTCATGAGATCGATCTGATCATCGATACTCCGTCACAGGGTATTGAACGAAGCAAGGATGGTTTCGTGATCAGACGTCATGCAGTTGAAACCGGCGTTACCTGTCTTACAAGTCTTGATACAGCGAATGCGCTGCTTACAAGTTTGGAGTCATCCGCAAACAGACGATTATCACTGGTTGACATCAGCGAATTATAAGTATAATATGATACAACCTGACAAAACAGGCTGCTGCATTTTGCAGCAGGCTGTTTTGTGTTCTTAATAGGAGGTGGAATATGCATAACATTCCAAGAGATGAGGTATTTGTGATCGGACATAAGAATCCGGATACGGATTCAATTTGTTCAGCGATCGCGTATGCAGATCTTAAGAATCAGTCAGAAAATAAATACATTCCCAAAAGAGCGGGTAATATCAATAAAGAAACAGAATTTGTATTAAATTATTTTGATGTGGAAGTGCCGGAGTTGATCAAAAACGTGGACACCCAATTGAGTGATATTTCTTACCGACTCGTTTCCGGTGTACCGGGTGATACAACAATGAAGAAAGCATTTGAGATCATGCAGAAGAATGATGCAACGACGTTGCCGGTTGTGGAGAATGGAAAGATTCGTGGAATATTAACTGTCGGAGATATTGCAGAAGCTTATATGTTGAATTCGGAGGACGACATTCTGTATAAAGCGAGAACCAGATGCCGTCATATTATTGAAACGATCGATGGTGAGATGGTTTGTGGAAATCCACACAGCTATATCACAAATGGAAAAGTTATCATTGGAGCGGCTCATGTGGAGTTGATGGAGCATTTTATAAAACCGGGTGACCTTGTTATCTTAAGTGACCGGAAGGAATCCCAGCTGATGGCAATTGAAAAGGGAGCAGGTATGTTGATCCTTTGTCTGGTGGATAAGGTAGATGATGATGTAGTAAAACTTGCAGCATTTAAGGGCTGTTCGATCATCATATCACAGAATGATACCTATAAGGTGGCCAGACTGATCGGTCAAAGTATACCGGTAAGATTCTTTATGGTTCGTGATAATATCATGACATTTAATGAGGATGATTCGGTTGAAACGATCAAAAGCGTAATGTCGAAGACGAGAGTCCGTTATTTCCCTGTCGTAGACAAGAGCGGGAATTATCTGGGACTGGTTTCCAGACGTAATTACATCAATGCGAGAAAGAAACAGGTAATTCTGGTCGATCATAACGAGCGTACTCAGTCGGTTGATAATATCGACAAGGCAGAGATTCGGGAGATCATCGATCATCACAGAATTGCAAATGTAGAAACACTTGCACCGGTTTATTTCAGAAATCAGCCGGTTGGCTGTACATCTACGATCATATATCAGATGTACAGAGAACAGAATATTATACCGGATAAGAAGATTGCGGGATTGATGTGTGCGGCTATTTTATCAGATACGCTGCTGTTTAAATCGCCGACCTGCACCTGCGAGGATAAGAATGCAGCATATGCACTTGCACAGCTTGCAGAGATAAATGTGAATGATTTTGCAATGGAAATGTTCGATGCCGGAAGTAATCTGAAGGGAAAGACGATTGATGAGATTCTGCATCAGGATTATAAGAAATTTGAGATTGACGGACGTACCTTTGCGATCGGACAGATCACATCGATCAATACCAGAGAGATTGAACAGATACAGAAGAGTATGTACGAGTATCTGACCGATTATACAGAAAACGGCTGTGATGTATTTTTGTTTGTAATGACAAGCATCTTAGACGATAGTTCCGGAATGCTGGCATTTGGAGATGAGGCAGAGGAGATCTGTTCCCGTGCATTCCAGACGAAATTTGTAGATCATTATGCATACTTGGAGGGCGTGGTATCCAGAAAGAAACAGATTGTTCCGGCACTGGTTCGGGCTGTACAGGAACTCGATCAGCCGGAATAGAACAAAGACAGAAAGGCAGATGTACAATGAAGAAATATCAGGCAGTTATATTTGATTTGGATGGAACACTTTTAAATACATTAGAGGATCTGGCGGACAGTACAAATTATGCACTTCGTCAGATGAATTACCCGGAACGGACAATCGATGAGGTCCGCCGTTTTGTAGGAAATGGTGTAGAAAAGCTGATGGAGCGTGCAGTTCCGACGGGAACTTCAGAAGATGATACATTAAAAGCACTTGCGATATTCAAGAAACATTATTCAAAGAATATGTTGAATAAGACAGGTCCTTACGAGGGAGTTATCGATGTGCTTAAGGTGTTAAAAGAAAAAGGAATACCGGCAGGGATCGTATCGAACAAATTTGATGCTGCAGTAAAGGGACTGCGGGATCAGTTTTTTGGAGAGTATATTTATACTGCAATTGGGGAGTCTGCAAATGTAGCAAAGAAACCGGCACCGGACACTGCATCGAAGCAATGAAGGAAATGCAGATTGGACGGGAAGGCACAGTCTATGTTGGAGATTCAGATGTGGATATCATGACCGCAAAGAACAGCGGACTGGAATGTATCTCTGTTACCTGGGGCTTTCGTGATGAAGAATTCCTGTTAGAACATGGTGCTACCCAGATCATCCATAAGCCGGAGAAGCTGCTCGAATTTTTTTAAACGGTAGAGCTGCTGCCTGACTGATAAGGAAGTTGGATGGGCTTATGAATCGGTTTGATATGAAAGATATGCACTATGCAGATGTACATGGTGGATCAATGTATAAGGAATATGTAAGATGAATATATATACTGCGAATCAATATATAAAGGATACCTTCGGGGAGAAATTATACAAGCTGTCATTAAATGCCGGAACCACCTGCCCGAACCGGGATGGAACGGCAGGAATTGGCGGTTGTATTTTTTGCAGTAGTCTAGGATCGGGTGATTTCAGTCCAAAAGCGGATATGGACATAGATCGACAGATTGAACAGGCAAAACAGCTGGTTGCTTCGAAGTTCAAAGGTAAACATTATATTGCATATTTTCAGTCATTTACGAATACATATGGTGATATCGACCGTTTGCGGGATATTTATAGAAAGGCAGCGATGCGGTCAGACATTGCGGTTATTTCAATTGCAACCAGACCGGATTGCCTGGGAAATCAGGTGATCGATATGCTGCGTGATATACAGAGGATTAAGCCGGTGTGGGTAGAACTCGGACTTCAGACGATACATGAGGAAACGGCAAAGTTTATCAATCGCGGATATCCCATTTCGGTATATGACGAGGCGGTAAAAAAACTCAGGGATCTTGGTGTACATGTGATCGTACATATGATACTGGGACTTCCGGGAGAGACGCAGAGAGATATGATCGAAACAGCAGAGTATATAGGAAAGAGCGGTGCACAGGGCATAAAGCTGCAACTGCTTCATGTCCTTAAAGGAACCAACCTTGCTGAATTGTATCAGAATGGAGAATGTTCTGTTTTATCGCTGGAAGATTATACAGAATGTGTTGTTTCGTGTCTGAAGGTACTGCCGCCGGATATGGTGATCCACCGTCTGACCGGAGACGGACCAAAGAAACTATTGATCGCACCGCTTTGGAGCGCAGATAAGAAAAAAGTAATGAATACGATAAATGCAGCAGTCAGGCAGGCATAGCCCGGGAAACTGATTGCTGCATTTTTGTTGCTTCTATATCTGCTGATTGCAGATAGATGCTGCTTCTAAAAAAGTAGAAGCAGCATGTTTGTAGACATCGGAAAGGGAGTTATATCGTTCAAACAATTCAAAAAAGTCCCAGGAAAAGGTGTGCCCGTAGGTAAACAGACGGAACAATTCTTCGTTTTTTAGATTTTCGAAAGAAGCAAGATCAATGCAGACGAGAAAGATCAGAAATTCAATATTGATATGATAGTATACGGCTGTGCGGAAGATCAGCCGGATATCCGGATAACTGCGGCCATGTTCATAATTGGAATAGGAGGAGGGTGTGAGTTTCAGATGCTTTGCTGCTTCCTGAATGGTAAGATGGTTTCCGGTTCTGAGTGCGGTAAGAGCACTTCCTATATTTGTTTTCGTTGTCATATTAGAAGTTCCTTTCATTTGTAGTTTTACTGTCTGAAATACGCAGATCTATATAAGTGTCGATCAGCTTTTGATCGATGGATGGCAGACAGGCGATTTTTGCAGATCGTTCATTGCTCTGTGCATCTGTGGGCAGAGCCGGAACGGCAAGGTATGGATTTTCTTCATAAACTGCTTCCGGCATTGCACCGGCCGGAGCATTCTGGACAGCCAGAGTATAGGCAAACAGAAAGTCGTGCTCTAATATCCGGGACAATTCCATGATATGCTGCATGCCGGGGATGATCCTTCCGGTTTCGTAACTGGCATAGCTGGCACGGGATACAGACAACTGTTTTGCGACCTGTTCCTGAGTCAGATGTTTCTTCTTGCGGAAATACTTTAATAAGTCAGGAAGTGGATTGTTTTCTTTTTTCATATTGGATTCCTTTCATTTGTTTTTTTCAATCATAACAGAAAAGGTGGCTGCAGGAGCGTTGATGTAATAACTTGTATGGTTTGATGTAATAACTTGCATGTTTCGGGATAAAAAGTTGCGTTTTTAATATTGATACGGTACAATTACAAAAGTTCAGAAGATAAAAATGGAGGTATAAAAATGAGCCGTGCAGATGATATATTTATTTCAATGTGCCGTTCGATCATAGAGAACGGATACAGTACAGAAGGGGAAAAGGTTCGTCCAAAATGGGAGGATGGAACCAGTGCCTATACGATCAAACAGTTTGGTGTTGTGAACCGGTATGATCTTTCAAAAGAATTTCCGGCGATCACACTTCGCAAGACGTATGTGAAATCTGCTATTGATGAACTGCTCTGGATCTGGCAGAAAAAATCAAATAATATCCATGATCTGAAGAGCCATATCTGGGATAGCTGGGCAGATGAAGATGGCTCGATCGGAAAAGCATATGGTTATCAGATGAGAGTAAAACATCAGTATAAAGAGGGTATGATGGATCAGGTGGATCGTCTGATCTATGACCTGAAACATAATCCATATAGCAGACGTATGATAACCAATATGTATGTGCATCAGGATCTTCACGAAATGAATCTGTATCCATGTGCATACAGTATGACCTTTAATGTGACCGGAGACCGCCTGAATGCTATATTGAATCAGCGTTCACAGGACGTACTTGCAGCAAATAACTGGAATGTGGTCCAGTATGCAGTGCTGGTTCATATGATCGCGCAGGTGACAGGCTTCAAACCGGGTGAACTGGTTCATGTGATCGCAGACGCACATATTTATGACCGCCATATTCCGATCGTGAAGGAACTGATCGAGAGAGAAACCTATCCTGCACCGAAATTTAAAATGAATCCGGATGTAAAGGATTTTTATGAGTTCACAGTAGATGATTTTACAATCGAAGATTATAAGACCGGACCTCAGGTGAAAAATATTCCAATCGCGATTTAACGGATATTTGTAGTTATTTGAATAAAATTACTAAAAAAAGATGGTATTTTAAGATAAAATTCACAAAAAGTATTTGTCTATTCTAAAAACTTGTGGTACAATTTTCATATATTTTTGGAGGTGCGTTACACATGGAAGATATTATGATTACATCTGGCACAAGTTTTGAAGGATATGAGATCTCAGAATATGGTCCATATAGATTTGTGCAGACAATTTTAAGTTCAAACTTTCTGAAGGAGATTGGTTCATCAATTGCAGATATTGCTACAGATCGAAGCAGCATATATCAGGAGAAGCTGGATGGAGCAATGAATGAAGCAATCAAGTCATTCAAGGAGATGGCTGGCAAGACCAAGTACAATGCAGTTGTAGGTTTCCATACAAATGTAGTAGATTACTCATCTAATATTACATCTGTTGTTGCTGCGGGTACATTGGTTTCTATCAAGAAAGAATATCAGTCCGAATTTGAGAAGAGTGTATTTGTCAGAAAAGAGTTATATGTTAATAACTATTATGACAAGCTTGTTCCAAGAGCTGTAAAGATCGTTCTTGCTTCAGAAGGAAAAGGAACCAGAATATCAGCATGGTTTAATAATTACAATATGGAAGATATCAAAGCAATCAAGGCAGATATTAAATTTACAAATATTTATGGTGATGAGATCACATTGACCGGAGTTGATTTCGTATTTGATAAAACAGGTCAGTCGCTTCTGAAGTCTGATTATATTGAATGTAAGCTTCCGGATAAGTACATAAAGATCATTTCAAGCTCAAAGGTATATATCCAGAAGTATGTAACTTCCCGTGGAGTATATTCCTGCGGAGATGATCCGATCGATGTGGATCTCAGTCCATTAAAGTTCAAAGCCCTTAAGATGAAAAAAGGTCTGGATGCGGTATGTAACTATAAGTCAGACGGACTGGTATGGACCTGTAACTGTGGTCATGTAAATGAGGGCGGAGCAGAAGAATGTGTGATCTGTTCCAGAAAACAGGATGAGATGAAGAACACGGTTTCCTTTAATTATGAGCCTATGATCGAGGAAATGCGTCAGAAAGAATATGTTATGGAGATCAAGGATGTTCTTATGAAGCACATTAAGGACATTGATTCCGGCCTTCGTATGCAGTTGTTGGAAATCATGGAGTCCGGTCTTCAGTATGAGAAGACCCGTGGCAATATGAAGGATACGGTTATTGAAAAGGTAGAGAATCTGTTCCTTGGATTATAAAAATGCAGCAATATGTTCTACAGATAATTGAGCATCTGGAAGAAATGGGATATAAAAAACTGAATCCTGAAAGCAATAACGTATATGGCAGACTGGGAACAGATGCCATATATGTTGTTGTGCTTGGAAGCAGCAGAGATCTGAGGGCAGAAAGCTTACAAAAGTTTAACAGACAGATCATACATGACTTGTCTGCAGACAGTGATAAAAGGATCAAACTGCTTAATATATTACTGACACCGAATGGATTGTTTGATGATTCTGTAAATGAGATTGTTTCAAAGATGAGCAATGTCTGGCTGTTCAGTGAAGACTATGGCAAACTGTATGTGTTTGAAAATCAGCCAATGGATTTTGATGGCTTGCAGCCGGTGCTTGACAAACAGATCCTGCAGGAAAAGGGCAGGAATCTTTCAAGGATCCGTAAAACGTTTGGTGTAATAACACCGATATTGATATTAATCAATGTTATTATTTTTGTGATATCTGTATATACAAGAGATGCAGCGGGAAATTCTTGGCTGGAGGAATTGCTTGCGGATAATTTGTATGACGTAATCGTAGAAAAGCAATATTATCGAATCATAACATCCATATTTTATCATTTTTCTCTGATTCATCTATTCAGCAACATGGTTGTTCTGGTTGCGCTGGGAGCGAGAGTTGAGAATCTGATGGGACGGATTGGCTTTCTGATTTCATATTTGTTTTGCGGGATCACCGCTTCAATTTGTTCGTTGATCAGCTGTTATCTGGGAAATTATTATACATATGCAGGTGGCGCATCCGGGGCAATCTGTGGATTGATGGGAGTGCTGATCGTATTTGCATTTTTTAATAAAGGACATATTTCAGGAATTTCGTTAAAAGATCTTTTGTTTTTATCCGTGCTCACAATATTAAATGGATATGTTTCAGATGGAATTGATAATGCAGCGCATGTAGGCGGCCTTATCGCTGGACTTTTAGTTGGTATAATTGCGATCCTGATCCATAAGGCTGTTGTAAAAGATAAACCTATGTGATAAAATTAAGAGATGAAAAAAATTGTTAGGAGTATGGTTTGATGGGTACTGGAATAAGTATGTCAAGTGTGAATAAAATTAAAGAACTGGCTGAAAGCAGAGACTATAGTCTTGCTTTGGATATACTTGAACATCAGGATTTGACCAAGTCCCTTTCGCCACAGTTTATTAAGATCTGTGGTGAAGTTTATTATGAAAACGGGCGGTATCAGGAAGCCCGTGCTGCTCTTGTAAAAGCACATTCTATGGCACCTGTAGGGAATAAGATCATATATTCTCTGATCCGGGTATATTTATCCATGGGCTTTTATTCACTGGCAAATACCTATTATGAAATATATAAATTTAATCAGAATGAAAAAGATGCGGGTACATACAGGATCGAATATATGCTTGCGAAAGCAGAAAGAAAACCATACAAGGAATTGTATGGTATTCTGATATCGGCAAATGAAAAAGAAACAAGTGATATCTGGGATTTTGAGATGCTTTTATTGTATAAAGCAATGGGAAATGAAGAAAAATTCCAGTCGGAAGCCGAGATGTTCTGTGCAACTTATAAAGGTTCATCTTATATTGACAAGGTGAATCAGTTAAGAGAGAAATTATATGATGTTGATAAAGCCATCTATTGTTATCCTGAAACGGAAGCAATGGATGACGATATCGCGCAGCAGGATGTCCGTCTGATGGAAGAGAAAGTATTAGAAGCAGATGATTTGAGAATCCATCCGAAAGATCCAAAGATCACATTGATGGTTGAGGATCGGGAACCAGTTACGAATTCTATGAAGTTTAAACAGATGCTTCTGAAGTCGAAAGAAAAGAAAGAATCCAAGAAGTTACAGAAACAGGAAAAAAAAGCAGAACAGCAGAAAGAACAGACAGATCAGGAAGTATTGGATACTCCGGAGAATTCTGATCAGGAAGAGAATACCGGAAAGAAAAAGTGGTTCCTTAAGAACCGGATGTCTAAGAAAGAAGAAGAGGCAATTGAGGAAGCATTTGCGGAGCAGGAGAACTCAGAAGTAGACCGTGATCAGCTTCTTGGCGAGATTGTAAATCCGGAATCTGATGAAACTGTCGCTGAGAATGGCATGGAAGCTGAAGCAGAACCGGTTGCTGATCCTACAGGGGATGAGAAGAAGCCGAGAAGTCTGGATGAATTATCAGAGGATTCATTTGAAGATGGCGTTGACGATTTTGATTTTGATAACGAAGAATATGATTCTGTATTGATGGTAGATGTGGATGATGCAATCATGCCGGAACCATCGAATGAACATACAGAAGAGATTCTCGAAGAAGCTCCGGAAGAGATTATATCTGAAGATATAACTGACGCTTCAGATGTTGAGAAACCTGAGAATGTTGAATCGGAAGAACCTGAAAAATCTGAAACCGATGAGCAACAGATTGAGAAGAAATCAGAATATACGGAATCTGTTGAAGATCATGAGATTACTGAGGCGGAGACAGAAGATGCTAAAGAACCTGAGACATCAGAATCGAATGAAGAAGATGCCGATAGTGCTGAGACGCCAGGGCGGCCGGGGAAGATGATGATTCTGTTGTTATAGAGGAAGTAGAAGAAACTGAGAAATCTGAGCTTGAAGAAACAGCAGAAACCGCTGAGCCTGCAGAAGATGCTGAAAAGGCAGAGATGCTGGAGGAAAATCAGGAACTGGAGTTAGAATCAACGGATACAATGGAGAAAACAACTTCTGATGATCCGTTTGATATAGATATAGCGATTCAGTCGCTTGATGAATATACATTTGACGCAGATACCTGGGAAGATGATTCATTTGAACAGGCATATGAGGATGATGATATTGTGGAGATCGAAGCAGCAACTGGATCTGACACAAAAGTGGAAGCCGAAACAGAGAATGAAGCTGAAGAGGAAGTAGAAATCGAGCCGGAAGTGGAGGTTAGGGCTGATTCCGATCCTGGATCAGAATTAGAAGTCGAAGCTGAGGCTGATTCTGAGAAAGAATCTGAGAGTAAGACGGAAGCTGAGAAGGATGTTGAAATAGATTCTGAAGCTGTGGTTGAAATGGATTTAGAGGCCGAGGTCAATCCGGAATCTGAAACGGAACAAGAACCAGAATACGGGATTGAATCGGAAAAAACGGCACATAGACGGGACTTCCCGATATTTCGTTCAAGTCTGTTTCCGGATTATAACAGCGACAAACCTCCAGTTGTAGAGTTGATGAAAGAAACGGTTGATATGAAGGCTGAATATGACAGAAAAATGTCAGATAATCTGGAAAAAGAAGAACAGCTTATTAATCAGGCAGATGAATTACTGGCAAGACTTGGTATAGAGCTTGGAACCAAATATGCATCAAATACAGACTACTTCAATATGCATAGTGATAGCTTTGTTAACCTGATTGAAGATGAAACAGACGTCGAAAACGCGGATCTGTCATCTGATGAGAAGGTGATATCGGAACAAGAAGATAACAGAAAAGAACAGCTTGAGCACCTAGATAAAAAACAGGAGAAGAAATACAAGCTTAAGAGGAATGACAAATAATTAGATTAATATATAAATATTATTTTTTATTTGATAATGTGGAAGGAGGCGTACAAATTGGCTGTAGATCAAACAGAAGCTATGATTGCTGCGATAAAGGCACAGCTTGAAAAAGAAAGAGCCGCTGAAGCTGCAAAGCAGAAGAGACTGGAAGAAGAGCAGGCACTGAAAAATCTGAGCAGTAATAAAAAGAAGTCTTCAGATAGTGGAAGCAAGAGCCAATATAAGACTTTGTCTGCTGAAGAACTTGCGCGTATTGAGGAGAAGAAACGACGTAAGAGAGAAGAAGCATTGGGTATTGTTCATGAGGATAAGCCTGAAGAGACAGAGAACAACGAAGCAGAAACTAATAAGCCAGATACAAATAAAGAGGCAGAGGGTGAAGCAAAAGAAGCAAAGACAGAGGATAAGAATGACAAGCAGGAAATGCCGAAGATCAGTCTTAACCTTGGTGGTATTGCCGATGAAGGCCTTGGCGGACTTGGCGGCGGTTTAGGAAGCGGACTGGGAGAAGGTCTCGGTGGCGGACTTGGCAGCGGTTTAGGAAGCGGACTTGGTGGCGGACTTGGCAGTGTACCTTCAGAAGGCGGATTGTCCGGAAAAACAGAGGACGCAGGCAGTGGCTTGGCGCTTCATTAAATATTAAAGGTAAGGTGGATGATTCCCTTTCACCTAGTAAAGTTGGTGAAGCAGAGAAACAGACACTTACAGATGATTCTGTACGTTTTGATGAGGATGATATGTCTTCTGTTGCTGCAGATGATGCAGAATGGACACCAGGAAAGAATGTTGAGGTAAAAGAAGTAAAGACACCAAAGGGTAATGATAAAAATGGTGACTTGTTCAGTATTTTACCTGACAGAAACAAAAACGCATCTGATGTTTCGTCCATGTATGATATAGATGATGATGATGATGATTTCCTTGGTGCCGGCATTGAGAATCTGTCAAATATAGATGAGACAAGTGAAGAAGAAGCAGCACGGATCAAGGCAGAAGAGGAAGCTAGGAAGAAAGCAGAAGAGGAAGCTAAGAAGAAAGCAGAAGAGGAAGCTAAGAAGAAAGCAGAGGAAGAAGCCAAGCGTAAAGCTGCAGAAGAAGAAAACCGTAAGAAAGTAGAGGAAGCCCGCAAGAAAGCTGCTGTAGAAAAAGCAAGGATCGAGGCTGAAACAAAGAAGAAGCAGGCAATCGAACTGGCTGAACGGAAAGCACAGGATGCAAAGAATGTTGTTGAGACCGCTCAGAAGACCATTGCAGATTCAGAGAAAGAAGAAAAAGAATTAAAACTTCAACTGGAAGAATGTGCAAAGAAGAAGGCTGCTTATGATGACAAGGTAAAGGCTGAATTTGATGCAAAGAAGAAGGCAGATGAAGAACTCCTTGCAAAAGAAGATGCAGAGCTGGATTCAAAGGTAACTTCGATCAAGAAAGAGATTGAGGATACAAACAAAAAGGCACAGAATGAGTCTGATAAGGTATTAAAGGAATGCGATCCTGAAACCATTAAGACAAAGATCATCAATGATGCGCAGGCTGTTGCAGATGCAGCGATCAAGAAGCTGGCAGATGCAAAGAAGGCAAATATCGAGAAGCATGAAGCTGAATATGCGAAAGCATGTAAAGATGCTGAAACATCATCAACCAAGCTTGAGGAAGATAAGAAGAAAGCAATTGAAGCTGCTAAGGAGAAGAAAGAAAAGCAGAATGACAAAGCTAAGAAGCTGATGGATGATGCAGAACAGAACAAGCAGCGTGCTGGCGTTATCTTTACTGATTCAAAGAAAGCAGAAGAAGAGGCAGCATCGAATCTTAAGAATACAACTGAGATGGAATCTGAGTCATTGAAGGCGCTTGCGGGACTTGAAAATAAACTTGCTGAAAGTGAGACCAAGTTAAAGACTGCAATGAACAATAATGATTCCGCAGCAAAAGCAATAGATACAGCAAAGAAAGCTTTAAAGGATGCAGAAGCAAAAGAAGCAGAAGCATTAAAGAAACTGGAGGAGGCAAGATCTGCAAAGGCAGCGGCTGAAGCCAGAATTTCCAAGGGCGAGGCTGATAAGAAGAAGCATCAGTCTGAAATTGATACGCTTAATGAAGAGAAGAAGACTACAAATGCAGATATTGCAGAAACAAAGAAAAATGTAGAATCCTTCAAGGCTGCAAAGGCAGAGGCACAACAGGCTTTGGATGCTGCAAAGAAGTCGGTAGTTGAAGCGGAAGATCTGCTTTCAAAGGCTGAAAATGCAGAGGAAGAAGCTGAACAGATTCTGGAAAAGGCTAAGATCGAAGAAGAAGTTGAGATCCAGAATGCCGAAAAGACTGCAGCAGATGGTAAAGATAATCTGGAAAAAGAAAAGAAAGCCAGAGATGATGCGCATGAGAAATTCCTTGCAGATGAGGAAGAAAAATATGCAACAGGAGAGGCTGCAGAACTTGAAAAGGTTCAGTCTGCTGCAATGACAGCAGAAAAAGAAGCTGCTGATTCCCGGAAGAAGGCAGAAGAAGCTGCAAAGAAGTTGCTGGATGTTGCAAAGAAGAAAGAAGAAGAATTAAAGAAGAAGATTGCGGATCTTAAGACGGAACAGGCAGAACGTATTGTAGCTAGAAAAGCTGCAGATGAAGAAGCAGTTAAGAAAGCAGAAGAAAAGAAGAAACATGATCTTGATTCTCTGTTAAAAGAAGAAATCAGTACAAAGAAGCAGTTAGAAGAAGTTACAAGCAGAGCTGCAGCGGCAGCAAAAGTGCTTGAAAAAGCAGTTAAGAAGGAAGAGGAAGCAAGAAAACAGGCGGAACTCTTGAAAGCCGGAAAACTGGATGAAGCTGCAAAGATTGATGTTTCATTAGAAGCAACAGATGAAGCTGCTGTAGAAGCAGAACAGAGTGAGATCAATCAGGAAATGAAGAAAGCATTACCTGCAGAAGCAAAATATCTGTATAAATATCTGTGTGTAAATCCTGCGGGAGCACAGATTGTAAATGTTCTTCAGACTATGAAGGTTGATCCAAAGAGGTCAAAGAACCTGGTAATCCTTGGATTACATGGATTTGGTTCTGCCAAAATCGGAGAAGATTTTGCAGAGTGCTATTATGACCTTGGCTTCTGTACATCTCCTGCAAAGGCAAAAGTAAAGGCAAAAGTAATCAACAGTGGTAAACTTGCAGGTGCAGTTACAAAACTGAAGGGTGGCTGTCTGATCGTTGAAAGTGCCGGATTGATCACACCGGAGCGTTTCAAAGAAATGGTTGATCTTTGTTCCACAGAAAAGAATGATGTAAAAGTTATTCTTACCGGCGAAAAAGTTGCACTCAGCAAGATGCTTGCAGATAATATGACACAGGCGAGAAGTTTCAATAACAGAGTATATTTCGATCAGATCAAGGAAGAAAATATGATCGTCATTGCCAAAGAATATATCATTGAAAAAGGTTATAAGTATGAAGATGGTATTGATGGCAATATTAAAAATGTACTTATGGCAATGGAATCTGGTAATATTGACAGATTATTGACAGCTATCGATGAAGCAATCGAACGTGCAGATGCAAGAAATGCAGAAGCAAAGAAAGTTATGAAGACGGATATAAAATAAGAAAGAAAAATAGCAGTCGTATGATTGTATTTTCCAGCTTATATTTTGGTTGAAAAAAATGGTGCCAATGTTTATAATATTTATTATTGTAAACTTGGCACTTTTTTGTGCGGCGATGAGGCAAGATTTGTATTTAAAGTAGATTTTGACAACTGCCGGGATAACTTTAAGGAGATATAAGATAGTATGGATATTGGAGTAGATTTGGGAACCTCAAATGTGCTGGTATATGTTAAAGGTCGTGGAGTAGTCATCAACCAGCCATCTGTTGTAGCATATGAAAAAAACTCAAAGCGCATTATTGCGATTGGAAATAAAGCGAAGAAGATGATCGGAAAGACACCGGAGTCAATCGAGGTCGTAAGACCGCTTGTAAAGGGAGTTGTTTCAGATTATACTGTTACAGAGCGAATGTTAAAAGTATTTATCCGTAGCGCGATGGAGAAACGGACCGGAGTTGGCAGACCGAAAATCTGTGTCTGCGTTCCGAGTGGGGTAACGGAGGTTGAACGAAGAGCGGTCGAGGATGCGGTCTACAGGACGGGTGCAAAAAGTGTCTATGTTATGGAAGAGCCGCTTGCGGCAGCAATCGGTGCTGCTGTTGATATTGAAGAAGCGAAAGGAAATATGGTCGTAGATATCGGAGGAGGTACAACGGATATTGCGGTTATATCACTTGGTGGAGCAGTTGAAAGTCAGTCGATCAAAGCAGCGGGTGATGATTACAATGCATCGATGATCCGTTATATCAGAAGAAAGTATAATCTTCTGATCGGAGAACAGACTGCGGAGAAAGCAAAGATAGCGGTAGGATCGGTTTATGAGAGGCCGGAGGACATCACCTATGTTGTAAAGGGAAGAGATCTGATCAAGGGACTTCCAAAGGCGATCACGATCACCGCAAATGAGACAATAGAAGCATTTGCAGATACAACTTCTCATATTTTGACGGCAATTCACGGGGTACTTGAGACGGCTCCGCCGGAGCTGGTCGCGGATATATCGGTAAATGGAATTGTTCTGACCGGTGGTGGCAGCTTGATGTATGGAATGGATAAGCTGATCAAGGAAAAAACGGGAATTGATACGTATGTTTCTGATAAAGCGTTAGAAGCAGTTGCACTTGGCGCCGGTATGTCGGTTGATATTGCAGCAAGAAAAGAAGAAGCATAGAAAGCAGAGAAAAGAAAATGACAAATACACATAATTTTCTGCCGGTGAATAAAAAAGATATGATAGAAAGAGGATGGGAACAGCCGGACTTCGTGTTTATTACCGGAGACGCTTATGTGGACCATCCTTCTTTTGGTCCGGCAATTATCAGCAGAGTTTTGGAAGCACATGGATATAAGATCTGTATGATTCCACAGCCGGATTGGAAAGATGATAAGAGTATAGATGTATTCGGCAGACCAAGACTTGGTTTTCTGGTTTCCGGTGGCAATATGGATTCTATGGTCAATCATTATACTGTTTCAAAAAAACACAGAAGTATGGATTCCTATTCTCCCGGTGGAAAGATGGGGCTGAGACCGGATTATGCAACAGTGGTATATTGCAATCTGATCCGTAGAACGTATAAGGATGTTCCGATCATTATTGGTGGGATTGAAGCAAGTCTCAGAAGACTTGCACACTATGATTACTGGTCAAATAAATTAAAGCATTCAATTCTGATCGATTCACAGGCAGATCTGCTTTCCTATGGCATGGGCGAACACAGCATGGTTGAGATTGCAGATGCGTTAGACAGCGGAATAGATGTCAGGGATATCACATTTATCAGAGGAACAGTCTACAAGACAAAGGATTTGTCCTGTGTAGAAGCTCCGGTGATCCTGCCTGATTATGCAGCACTTCAGGAAGACCGTTTAAAATATGCAGAAAGCTTTTATACACAGTATATCAATACAGATCCATATTCCGGAAAAGTGCTGGTGGAAGGATATGGCAACCGGGGATATGTTGTTCAGAATCCTGCGGCATATCCGCTCACGCAGATGGAGATGGATGACGTATATGGGTATGATTACATGAACACCTATCATCCAATGCATGAAAAGGATGGGGGAATTCCGGCTATAGCAGAGGTGAAGTTCAGTCTGGCAAGCAACCGTGGATGCTTTGGCGGATGCAGCTTCTGTGCACTAACTTTTCATCAGGGCAGGATTGTTCAGACCAGAAGCCATGAATCAATCATTGAAGAAGCAAAGCACATGACGAAAGATCCGGAGTTTAAAGGATATATTCATGATGTTGGAGGACCTACAGCGAATTTCAGACATCCGTCTTGTGAAAAACAGATGAAATATGGTGTGTGTCAGAATAAACAATGTCTGTTTCCAAAACCATGTCAGAACCTGAATGCCAGTCATAAAGATTATGTTGAGCTGCTCCGTAAATTAAGACAGATACCCGGTGTGAAGAAGGTATTTGTAAGATCCGGTATACGATTTGATTATCTGCTTGCAGATCATGATGATACCTTTTTACGGGAGCTTTGCCAGTATCATGTCAGTGGACAGTTAAGAGTTGCACCGGAGCATATCTCAGATAATGTTCTGAAGTACATGGGAAAACCATCCAATCAGGTATATGAGACATTTATAAAAAAATATGAGAAAATCAATGAACAGTATGGGTTGAAACAATATGCAGTACCGTATCTGATGTCATCACATCCGGGTTCTACTTTAAAAGATGCAGTCGCACTGGCAGAATACATCCGTGATATCGGATATATGCCGGAGCAGGTACAGGACTTTTATCCAACACCATCGACAATCTCGACCTGTATGTATTACACAGGGGTAGACCCGCGAACGATGGAACCGGTATATGTGGCGAGAGATCCACATGAAAAGGCAATGCAGCGTGCACTGATCCAGTACAGAAGACCGGAGAATTATGATCTGGTAAAAGAAGCTCTGATAAAGGCAGGGCGGACAGATCTGATCGGATTCGAAAAGCATTGTCTGATAACTCCAAGAAAGATGGATAGGAATACTTCGGGACATAAAGATGTCCATAAAAAGAATCCGTCAGGACAGGCAACACGGAATCAGAATAACAAGAACAGTAATCATAGAAAACAGGATAAATCCGGTAAAAATTCAGGAAGTTATAAATCCGGGCAGGATAACAGAAACAGCAGAACCGGGAAACCTGCAGGACAAAATGATAAAAAATATCAAAAACAGAAAACAGGAAAGAAAAAACACTGATATTTTATATAAAATTAAGAAAATAACCAGAAATGAAAAAATAATGATTTCTAATGCGTGCATTTCATTTTTGGTTGCGTGGTACTTTCTTTTGTGCTAGAATGTAGCCAGAAAGTGTGCTGTTATGTCAATAATGGTCATTATTGTGCCATTTACAGCATGAATGTACCATGATATAACACTTACATTATAAAAAAATACGGAGGATTTCATTATTATGGCAAAGAAAATTGTATTAGCAGGCGCATGCCGTACAGCTATCGGTACTATGGGCGGATCATTAAGTACAACACCAGCTCCAGTACTTGGTTCAATCGTTATCAAGGAAGCTTTAAACAGAGCAGGAGTTCCTGCAGATCAGGTAGATCATGTATATATGGGTTGTGTAATCCAGGCAGGTCTTGGACAGAATGTTGCACGTCAGGCATCAATCAAAGCTGGTCTTCCAATTGAGACAACTGCTGTTACAGTTAACGTTGTTTGTGGTTCAGGTCTGAACTGTGTAAATATGGCTGCTCAGATGATCGAAGCAGGAGATGCTGATATCGTTGTAGCAGGTGGTATGGAAAACATGTCAATGGCTCCATATGCTGTAATGCAGGGACGTTTCGGATACAGAATGAATGATGGTAAACTTGTAGATACAATGGTACATGATGCTCTTTGGGATGCATTCAATGATTACCATATGATCAAGACTGCTGATAACATCTGTGAGCAGTGGGGACTTACTCGTGAAGAACTTGATGAGTTTGCAGCAAAGAGCCAGCAGAAGGCTGTAGCAGCTCAGGAGTCAGGTGCATTTGACGCAGAGATCGTTCCAGTTATGGTTAAGAAGAAAAAAGAGATGGTTGAGTTCAAGAAGGATGAGGGACCAAGACCTGGTACAACAGTTGAGACACTTTCAAGACTCAGAACTATCAATCCAAATGGTTTCGTAACAGCAGGTAATGCTTCAGGTATCAATGATGGTGCAGCAGCTATCGTTGTTATGAGCGAAGAAAAGGCTAAAGAACTTGGTGTTAAGCCAATGGCTACATGGGTAGCAGGTGCTCTTGGTGGTGTTGATCCATCTATCATGGGTATCGGACCAGTTGCTTCAACAAAGAAGGTAATGGCTAAGACAGGTCTTAAGATCGAAGATTTCGATATCATCGAAGCAAACGAAGCATTTGCAGCTCAGTCAGTTGCAGTAGCTAAGGATCTTGGATTTGATGTTGACAAGCAGGTTAACCCAAATGGTGGTGCAATCGCACTTGGACATCCAGTAGGAGCTTCAGGATGCCGTATCCTTGTTACACTTCTTCATGAGATGCAGGCAAAGGGTGCTAAGACAGGTCTTGCTACACTTTGTATCGGCGGTGGTATGGGCTGCTCAACAGTTGTTAAGATCGAAGACTAATCCGGTCGGCTGAAAAACCATATTACATTTCTATATAAGGAGATAAACGATGGAATTTGTAACATATGAACAGGACGGATTTGTTGGTGTTATCACTATTAATCGTCCAAAGGCATTAAACGCATTAAACAGCACAGTTCTTGAAGAACTGGATGCAACATTCAAAGCTGTTGACCTGAATACAACAAGATGTCTTGTACTTACCGGTGCAGGAGAGAAATCATTTGTAGCAGGTGCAGATATCGGAGAGATGTCAACACTTACAAAGGCTGAAGGCGAAGCTTTCGGTAAAAAGGGTAATGACGTATTCCGAATGATCGAGACATTCCCAATCCCTGTAATCGCAGCCGTAAATGGATTTGCACTTGGTGGTGGATGTGAGATCTCCATGAGCTGTGATATCAGAATCTGTTCTGAGAACGCAGTATTTGGTCAGCCTGAAGTTGGCCTTGGAATCACACCTGGATTTGGTGGAACCCAGAGACTTGCCCGTCTTGTAGGTGCAGGAATGGCAAAGCAGCTGATCTACACAGCAAGAAATATCAAAGCTGATGAAGCATACAGAATCGGTCTTGTAAATGCTGTATATCCATTAGAGGAGTTATTACCGGCAGCTAAGAAGATGGCTTCTATCATCGCAGCAAATGCTCCGATTGCAGTTCGTAACTGTAAGAAAGCAATCAATGATGGATTACAGGTTGATATGGATCAGGCAATCGTTGTAGAAGAGAAATTATTCGGCGATTGCTTCGAGACAGAGGATCAGAAGGCAGGAATGGGCAACTTCCTTGAGAAAGATAAGGAAAAGAAATTAAAGGTTGTTCCTTTCCAGAATAAATAAATCAACAATCTTGATATTGACGTTTAGGGTGGTTATTTTGAAATCGAAATCAACCATCCTAAATGTTTGATATACCAAAGTGAGCATGTCAAACGAAACGTATATGAATTTCTCATGTTTGCTTAAAAATAATTTTTAGGAGGATATTAAAATGAAAGTTGGCGTTATTGGTGCAGGAACCATGGGTCAGGGAATTGCTAAGGCATTCGCTCAGGTTGATGGATATGAAGTAGCACTTTGCGACATTAAGCAGGAATGGGCTGAAGGCGGTAAGGACAAGATCGCTAAAGGTTATGCCAGACTTGTTGAAAAAGGAAAGATGACACAGGAGAAGGTTGATGGTATTCTTGCCAGCATCACTCCAGGTCTTAAGGAAGACTTATGCGCAGATTGCGACCTTATCGTAGAGGCTGCTTTCGAGAATATGGAAGTTAAGAAGACAACATTTTCTGAGCTTGACAAGATCTGCAAGCCAGAGTGTGTATTTGCATCGAATACATCTTCACTTTCCATCACTGAGATTGGAAATGGTCTTACCCGTCCTATGATCGGTATGCACTTCTTCAATCCAGCTGACAGAATGAAGCTTATCGAAGTTATCGCAGGTGTTAACACACCGGCAGAGACTGTTGATAAGATCGTTAAGATCTCAGAAGAGATCGGTAAGACACCTGTACAGGTAAATGAAGCTGCCGGGTTTGTTGTAAACAGAATCCTGATTCCAATGATCAATGAAGCTGCATTTATCAAGATGGAAGGTGTGTCAGATATCGCTGGTATCGATGCAGCTATGAAACTTGGTGCAAATCATCCAATGGGACCTCTTGAATTAGGTGATTTCGTTGGTCTTGATATCTGTCTTGCTATTATGGATGTACTCTATAACGAGACAGGCGACAGCAAGTATCGTGCATGTCCATTACTTCGTAAGATGGTACGTGGCGGCAACCTTGGTGTTAAGAGTGGTAAGGGATTCTATGTATACAATGCTGACCGCACAAAGACACCAGTTGATGCTCAGTAATTGACTGATAAATATATTTATGGAGGAAGAAATAGAATGGATTTCGCTTTAGACAAGAAGTATGAAATGGCGCAGAACTTATTCAGAGAATTTGCGCAGAATGAAGTAAAGCCTCTTGCTCAGGAAATTGATGAAAATCACAGATTCCCTAGAGAGACAGTAGAGAAGATGGCAAAGTATGGTTTCTTAGGAATACCTGTTTCTAAGGAAGATGGTGGACAGGGTTGTGATCCTTTAACATATGTTATGTGTGTTGAGGAACTTTCAAAGGTTTGTGGTACTACTGGTGTTATTGTTTCCGCACATACATCTCTGTGTGTAGATCCAATCCAGACATACGGTACACCAGATCAGAAAGCTAAGTACCTCCCAGATCTTGCTTCCGGTAGAAAGCTTGGCGCATTTGGTCTTACAGAGCCGGGTGCTGGTACAGATGCACAGGGTCAGCAGACAAAGGCTGTTCTTGATGGTGATGAGTGGGTTCTTAACGGATCTAAGTGTTTCATTACAAATGGTAAAGAAGCAGATGTATATATTATCATTGCAGTTACAGGTACAATTGAAAAACGTGGTAGAAAGCAGAAAGAGATTTCAGCATTTATCGTAGAAAAAGGCACTCCGGGATTTACATTCGGAACAAAAGAAAACAAGATGGGTATCTGTGGTTCATCCACATATGAACTTATCTTCACAGATTGTCGTATTCCTAAGGATGCACTTCTCGGACAGAAGGGCAAGGGATTTGGTATTGCAATGCATACACTTGATGGTGGTCGTATTGGTATCGCAGCTCAGGCTCTTGGTATTGCTGAGGGTGCTCTTGATATCACAATCGACTATGTTAAGGAAAGAAAGCAGTTTGGTCGTTCAATCGCTCAGTTCCAGAATACTCAGTTTGTACTTGCTGATCTTGCAACAAAGGTTGAAGCAGCTAAGTTACTGGTATACAAGGCAGCTAAGAAGAAAGAGCAGTACCAGGCTGATCACAAGACTTCATACTCTGTAGAAGCTGCTATGGCTAAGCTGTATGCTGCAGAAGTAGCTATGGAAGTAACAACAAAGTGCGTACAGTTACACGGTGGTTATGGTTATATCAAAGAGTATGATGTAGAACGTATGATGCGTGATGCTAAGATTACAGAAATCTACGAAGGAACTTCAGAAGTTCAGCGTATGGTTATTTCTGCAAACTTATTAAAATAATTAGGAGGTACTTAACGTGAAGGTTATAGTTTGTATAAAGCAGGTACCTGATACAAAGGGTGGCGTTCAGTTTAACCCAGATGGTACATTAAACAGAGGAGCAATGCTTACAATCATGAACCCTGATGATAAGGCAGGTCTTGAAGCTGCACTTAGATTAAAGGATCAGTATGGAGCAGAAGTTACAGTTCTTACAATGGGTCTTCCAAAGGCTGCAGATGTTCTTCAGGAAGCAATCGCTATGGGCGCTGACAAGGGCGTTCTTGTAACAGATCGTGTTCTTGGTGGAGCTGATACATGGGCTACATCAACAACAATCGCAGGAGCACTCAGAAAGCTTGATTATGATCTTATTATTACAGGTCGTCAGGCTATCGATGGAGATACAGCTCAGGTTGGACCACAGATCGCTGAGCATCTTGGAATTCCAGTTATTTCATATGCACAGGAGATCAAGGTTGACGGAGATTCCGTAATCGTTAAGCGTCAGTATGATGATGGATATCATATGTTAAAGGCTAAGATGCCTTGCCTTGTAACAGCACTTTCAGAGTTAAATGAGCCTAGATACATGACTCCAGGTGGAATCTTCGATGCAGTTAATGCAGAGATCACAACACTTGGCAGAGCAGACCTTGTAGATGTTGATGATTCAAACCTTGGTCTGAAAGGTTCACCAACAAAGATTGCAAAGGCTTCTGATAAGGTAAGAAAGGGTGCAGGCGAGAAGGTTGTACCTGATTCTCCAGATGAAGCAGTTAGCTATATTGTTGGCAAGTTAAAAGATAAGCATGTAATCTAATATAGTAAAGGAAAAGTGGTGAATAAAATGGGCGCAATGAACGCAGAAGATATGAAGAACTACAAAGGCGTATTTGTCTTTGCACAGCAGGTAGATAATAAGTTAAGTGGTATTTCATTTGAATTGATCGGTGAAGGAAAGAGACTTGCAGATAAGCTTAATGAAAAGGTTACAGCAGTCCTGATCGGTTCCGACGTAAAGGGTCTTGTAGACGAACTTGCAGAGTACGGTGCAGACAGAGTTATCGTTGTTGATGATCCAGAATTAAAAGAATACAGAACTGAGCCATATGCACATGCACTTGCTTCAGTTATCAATGAGTACAAGCCAGAGATCGTTTTAGTTGGTGCTACGGCTATCGGTCGTGATCTTGGTCCTACAGTATCAGCAAGAGTAGCTACAGGTCTTACAGCAGACTGTACATTACTTGAAATCGGTGATTTCCCTCTTGTTGCACTTCCAAATCAGGAGCAGAAGCACAATCAGCTTCTTATGACACGTCCTGCATTCGGTGGTAACACAATCGCTACAATCGCATGTCCTGATAATCGTCCTCAGATGGCAACAGTACGTCCGGGCGTTATGCAGAAGCTTGACAGAGTAGCTGGCAAGAAGGCAGAAGTGATTGAGTACAATCCTGGATTTATTCCAAACAACAAGTATGTTGAGATCCTTGAAATCTCAAAGGCTGTTTCAGATATCAAAGATATCATGGACGCTAAGATCCTTGTTTCAGGTGGTCGTGGTGTTGGTTCAGCAGAGAACTTCAAGCTTCTTGATGATCTTGCAGAAGTACTTGGCGGACAGGTATCATGCTCACGTGCAGTTGTAGATTCAGGCTGGAAGCCAAAGGAGCTTCAGGTTGGTCAGACTGGTAAGACAGTTCGTCCACAGGTATACTTCGCAATTGGTATTTCAGGTGCAATCCAGCATGTAGCCGGTATGGAAGAGTCAGATATCATCATCGCTATCAACAAGGATGAGGATGCTCCTATCTTTGATGTAGCTGATTATGGTGTTGTTGGAGATCTGAACAAGATCGTTCCTGCTCTTACAGAAGCAATCAAGGCTGAGCTTGCTAACAAGTAATTCAGTTTATAATTGAAAATGAACATTTCGAACTGCCGGGTTTTATACCCGGCAGTTTGTGTGTAAATGAGCCGACAGGCGAGATGGGGCATGAAAGAACATGAGAATGTTCTTTCACGCACAAAAGGGTGTGCCCTATTACATATTTTTCTGTTGAAACAATAAAAACAATGCTGTATGATAAATACTGTTGTGAAAAAGACAAATGACAGTTAGATAAAAGAAGAATAAGGTTGAAGAGACAAATGGGTAAGTATGAAAAACAGGAAGAATTGAAACGAGAAGAACTAAGCCAGGAAGAGCAGCTGTTAAAAACAGAAGCTGACAACACAAAATTGACAGACGACAGTAAGAATGTAAAAATGACAGATGCGTGTGAAGAAAGCAGAACAGAAAATACTGCCGGAGAAAATAAGATGGGAACCATGCCAATGGGGAAGCTATTGATTTCAGTATCACTTCCAATGGTAATTTCAATGTTGGTACAGGCACTTTATAATGTAGTCGACAGTGTATTTGTATCGCATTTTGATCAGGATGCACTGACGGCAGTATCGACGATATTTCCGTTACAGAATCTTATGATCGGAGTGACCTCCGGTCTCGGTGTCGGTTTTAATGCATTGATCTCCAAATCCCTTGGTGAAAAAAATCAGAAAAAAGCAAATGATGCAGCCGGGCAGGGGATCTTTCTGGAACTTATTGGATTTGCAATTTTCTTATTGATCGGTTTATTTGGTATCGAAGCATTTATGAAGAGTCAGACGGATGTTGCAAAGATCATTGATTATGGAGTAGATTATGGACGTATCTGCTGTATCTGTTCCTTTGGTATCTTTGCACAGATGACATTTGAACGTATGTTACAGTCGACAGGTCGGACGCTTTACACAATGAAGACACAGGCACTTGGAGCTATTATCAATATTATACTTGATCCGATTATGATCTTTGGATATTTTGGACTTCCGGCAATGGGTGCTGCAGGTGCGGCAATAGCAACAGTTATCGGACAGTGTATTGCGGCATTACTTGCAATCTATTATAATCTGAAAAAAAATCCGGATATCCAGTTATCATTTAAAAGCTTTCGGCCGGAGGGAGATGTGATCGGCAGAATTTTGTCCATTGCTGTTCCTTCAATCGCGATGGTTGCGGTAGGTTCAGTTATGACATATGGATTTAATCGTATTTTATTTACATTTACACCGATCGCAGTTTCAGTGTTTGGTATTTTTTATAAAGTACAGAGTATGGCATTTATGCCGGTATTTGGTCTGAATAATGGTATGATCCCGATAGTATCATATAATTACGGAGCAAAACAGCCGGATCGAATGCTCAAAGCTGTTAAATATACAATGATGGCTGCAATCTGTTTCATGCTGTTATGTCTGACTGCGATGCAGGTGATTCCGGACCTGATTCTTAAGGTATTTGATGCACAGGAGGATATGATGGCGATTGGTATTCCGGCACTTCGTACGATGAGTATTTCATTCCTGTTTGCAGGAATCTGTATTGTATGCTCCGGTATGTTCCAGGCACTTGGTAAAGGTGTGTACAGTCTGATCGTATCCCTTGCCAGACAGTTGATCGTTCTGCTTCCGGTTGCCTATGCATTTGCAAAATTTACGCGTAATCTGGAACTGGTATGGTTGTCCTTCCCGATTGCGGAGGTTGTCAGTGTTATTCTTTCGATCGCTATGGCGTTACAGACAAAAAAGAAGATTATCGATCCTTTAAAGAATTCTGTGAAAACAGTATAGGTATAAGCAGAACATTTGTCATAAAATGGCATATTCTATAAAATAGCAGAATGTTTCATAAAGGATCAATATAAAACGACGGTTCGGGATATAGCTATGGTACATAAAGAATCAGAAAGAAGGAAATGAAATGAGTGATTTGATCTATCTCGATCATGCAGCAACGACGGCAGTTCATCCGGACGTTTTAAAAGAAATGCTGCCATATTTTACCGATAGATTCGGAAATCCATCCAGTGTTTATGGATTTGCGGCAAATAATAAAAATAAACTGACAGAGGCAAGAGAGACGATAGCCGGAGCACTTGGTGCAAAGCCGGAAGAGATTTATTTTACAGCCGGTGGTTCTGAGTCTGATAACTGGGCATTAAAATGTACGGCAGAAGCCTATGGAGTACATGGGGGACATATCATTACAACAAAAATCGAGCATCATGCTATCCTGCATACCTGCAAGTATCTGCAGAATAGAGGGTATGATGTAACTTATCTGGATGTAGATGAAAATGGATTGGTTGATCTGAATACACTTGAGGCGGCCATCCGGCCGGATACTTTTTTGATCTCGATCATGTTTGCAAATAATGAGATTGGAACGATTGAACCAATAAAAGAGATCGGAGAGATCGCACACAGACACGGTATTTTGTTTCATACGGATGCAGTTCAGGCATTTGGACAGATCCCGATTCACGTAGATGGAATGAATATTGATATGTTAAGTGCGAGCGGACATAAGTTTAACGGGCCAAAGGGAATTGGTTTTTTATATATCAAAAAAGGCTTAAAGTTAAAGAGCTTTATTCATGGTGGCCAGCAGGAGCGAGGACGCAGAGCCGGTACAGAAAATGTACCTGGAATCGTAGGTATTGCAAAAGCGTGTGAGATCGCAATGGCAGAAATGGAAGAACGGATGAAAAAGGAGACGGAGCTCAGAGATTATCTGATCGAACGGATATTGAAGGAGATCCCGTATACCAGACTGAATGGACATTCAAAGAAACGACTGCCAAATAATGTCAATATCAGCTTTCAGTTCGTGGAGGGAGAATCCATTCTGATCATGCTAGATATGGCGGGTATCTGTGCATCCAGCGGCTCTGCCTGCACATCGGGTTCGGTTGATCCTTCTCATGTGCTGCTTGCGATCGGACTTCCGCATGAGATCGCACATGGTTCACTGAGACTAACCATTGGATATGAGAATACGAAAGAAGAAATGGATACGGTTGTCGATAATCTGAAACGGATCATTACAAATCTACGTAATATGTCACCGTTATATGAGGATTATGTCAAGAAAAATCATATACAGTAAGATTGTTAAAAATGAAAGATCAGATTCGGTCGGAGTGAATATAAGAATGCAATTGTGAAATGTGTGAGATAAAACGCCCCAAGTGTGAAGGAGAATGATATGTACAGTGATAAAGTGATCGATCATTTCCAGAATCCAAGAAATGTCGGTGAGATTGAGGATGCCTCCGGTGTCGGTACGGTTGGAAATGCTAAATGCGGGGATATGATGCGGTTGTATTTGAAAATTAATGAGGAGCAGGTGATCATAGACTGCAAATTTAAGACCTATGGATGTGGAGCTGCAGTAGCATCCAGTTCCATGGCAACGGAGATGATTAAAGGAAAAACAGTTGCCGAGGCAATGAAGCTTACAAATAAAGCGGTTATGGAAGCATTGGATGGACTTCCGCCGGAAAAAGAACATTGTTCTTTGCTTGCAGAAGAAACACTGCATGCAGCTTTGTGGGACTATGCAGAAAAGCATGGAATCAAGATTCAGGGACTTGTAAGGCCGGTACAGGATATTGAAGACCGGATGGTGAGAGAACTGGAAGATTAAACAGTATTTGGATACTTGACAGCCGGAGAAATCCGGTTCTATACTGCAAGCAGGAATTGCAGGAAGGAAGATAAGATGGATAAAAAGACAGTATGTGTCGGTATGTCAGGAGGCGTGGATTCTTCTGTAGCCGCATATCTTTTAAAAGAACAGGGATATAACGTGATCGGTGTGACCATGCAGATCTGGCAGGATGAGGATGCAGATCAGATCAGTGAGCATGGCGGTTGCTGTGGATTGTCGGCGGTAGATGATGCGAGAAGAGTAGCTGCACAGCTTGAGATTCCTTATTATGTAATGAACTTTAAAGAAGATTTTCGAAAATACGTCATTGACTATTTTGTAGATGAATACCGGAATGGAAGGACTCCGAATCCATGTATCGCATGTAATCGGTATGTAAAATGGGAGTCGCTGTTAAGGAGGTCGTTAAGTATCGGTGGAGACTACATTGCTACCGGACACTATGCAAGAGTGGAACAGCTTCCAAATGGCAGATATACCTTACGCGTGGCAAAAGGAATCGAGAAGGATCAGACCTATGCACTTTATAATCTGACACAGGATCAGTTATCAAAGACGTTGATGCCGGTTGGAGAATATAATAAGACACAGATCCGGCAGATTGCCACAGATATCGGTATCCAGGTAGCAAATAAACCGGACAGTCAGGATATCTGTTTTGTACCGGATGGTGATTATGCCGGATATCTGGAACGGGAAGAGGGCTTAAAGGCAGTACCGGGAAATTTTGTAGATATGAATGGAAAAGTCCTTGGCACACATAAAGGTATAATTCATTATACGATCGGACAACGGAAGGGACTTGGACTTGCGATGGGACACCCGGTATTTGTTGTGGATATTATCCCGGAGACAAATGAGGTGGTGATCGGAGAAAATGCAGATACATTTTCAAAAGAGCTGATTGCAGATAAAACGAACTTTATGTCTGTCGAGCATCCGGAAGAAGGTATGCAGGTGATCGGAAAGATCCGGTATGCACATAAGGGTGTGCCATGCAGAATTTATATGTTGGATGATGCCAGGGTTCGTGTTGTATTTGACGAACCGGTCCGGGCAGCGACCAAAGGACAGGCGGTTGTTTTTTACGAAAATGACTATATCGTCGGAGGCGGCACAATAAAAGAGATCATACGATAGGAATAAAAATGACGCTGGTGTGGATGCTATTATTTAAAAAATTATTATTGTTCTGCCACATACTCACCTATTATTACGCAAGACACTTCCGTTCTAGTACTCTTATAATTTATGAAATACAGGCTTCATCTGTTCAAAGGTGCAGTAATAGCGGAAACCTGTGGCGGTCAGGATGTCTCTGGCATAGGTTTCAAAGTCATAGCCGATGTATTTTGGAATATGTGCATCGCTTCCGACAGTGATGATCTCACCACCTAACTCCTTGTAGAGTTTAAGAATAGACGGATGAGGATGTGCATAAGTCATGTTTTTATATAGGCTTCCGGTATTGATCTCGATGCCCTTCCCATGTTCGATGATTGTTTTCAGAATTGCTTCAAAGACATCTGCATAATCAGAAAAGCGGAAGGCTGATTCGCCGGATGGACAATAACGGACGGCATAGTCCAGATGACCGTATATGGAATAATTATCAAAGGTTTGCACATTTGCAAGAATGGATTCAAAATATTCCAGCAGTGCTTCTTTTTCCGAACGTCCTTCATAGTAAGCGGGATAGTAGGGATCCTTGCCATATACAAGATGAGAAGAACCTATAATAAAGTCAAAATCATGATATTTATCTGTGTAGGCAATGATCTTGTCTGCGATATGAGACATCAGGCCGAGTTCGACACCGAGACGGATCGTAAGTTTATTCTTGTACTGTTCCTGCAACTTTCTTACAGCAGAAATATACCGGTCTGTATCTAACAGAAAGGTATGACCTTCCTCGTCTTTTGGATAATCAATATCATGATGATCTGTAATACAGATTTCAGACATGCCGAGGTGCAGTGCCTGTTCAACAATATCTGTAAGTTCTGTTTCAGAATCATCGGAAAATTCGGAATGTAAATGATGATCGCAAAGCTTCATATGTAAAAACCTCCTGTTGGATGTTAACGTTGTGAAAATTGATATTATTATAGCACGTCAGGAAATAAAACACACCTGCAGGAACGGAAAAAATAGTGAATAAAAACAGAAGATAAGAAAAAATCTTACAAAAGAAGTATATATCGGCAACACAAGAATCATGTGTGAAATATTTCGAAAAAAGGGTTAAATGGTTGAAATAAATATGAAAATATCATAAAAAGTTGATTCTTTGTACATTTTGCAATATAGTGTTTGTTTATTTTTGCGTGAATTGGACAATTTTTTTTTGAGAAAGACTTGAAATTTACACACAAATTAGGTATGATTTTGTTGTGTGAATAGCACGATTAATTACTGCGCTTTGCAGTATATTATAAATACTTTTATTATTCAAAACTTAGGAGGAATAAAAAATGGCAGTAAAAGTAGCAATCAATGGTTTTGGACGTATTGGTCGTCTCGCATTCAGACAGATGTTCGGAGCAGAAGGATATGAAGTTGTTGCAATCAACGATTTAACAAAGCCTTCAATGCTTGCAGATCTTCTCAAGTACGATACAGCACAGGGTGGTTACTGTGGTAAGATTGGTGAGAACCTTCATACAGTTTCAGCTGATGATGAGGCTAACACAATCACAGTTGATGGTAAGACACTTACAATCTACAAGGAAGCAGATGCAAACAATCTTCCTTGGGGTAAGATTGGTGTTGACGTAGTTCTTGAGTGTACTGGTTTCTACTGCTCAAAGGAAAAGTCAATGGCTCATATCAATGCAGGTGCTAAGAAGGTTGTTATCTCAGCTCCAGCAGGAAATGATCTTAAGACTATCGTATTCTCAGTTAACCAGGATACATTAACAGCAGAGGATCAGATCATCTCAGCTGCTTCATGTACAACAAACTGTCTTGCACCAATGGCTAAAGCTCTTAATGATTATGCTCCAATCCAGTCAGGTATCATGTCAACAATCCACGCTTACACAGGCGATCAGATGATTCTTGACGGACCACACAGAAAGGGCGACTTAAGAAGAGCAAGAGCAGGTGCTGCTAATATCGTTCCTAACTCAACAGGTGCTGCTAAGGCTATCGGTCTTGTTATCCCAGAGTTAAATGGTAAGTTAATCGGATCAGCTCAGAGAGTTCCAGTTCCAACAGGTTCAACAACAATCCTTACAGCAGTTGTTAAGGGTGCTGACGTAACAGTTGATGGAATCAACGCTGCAATGAAGGCTGCTGCATCAGAGTCATTCGGTTACAACACAGATCCTATCGTTTCATCAGATGTAATCGGTATGAGATATGGTTCATTATTTGATTCAACTCAGACAATGGTATCAAAGATCGCTGATGACTTATATGAGGTTCAGGTTGTATCATGGTATGATAATGAGAACTCATACACAAGCCAGATGGTTAGAACAATTAAGTACTTCGCAGAGTTAGCATAATTGACTGACAAATTGTAGTAATTAATTTGACCTTACAAGGGGTCCGGTCTTCATGGACCGGGCCCTATATTTCTTTTACAGAGATGTATTTGCGTTCTGTAACAAATATGAAGATAAAAGTATAAAAATCAGGAGGTTTAATAGTAATGTCATTAAACAAAAAATCAGTAGATGATATTAATGTAAAGGGACAGCGTGTCCTTTGCAGATGTGACTTTAATGTACCATTAAAGGAAGGTAAGATCACAGACGAGAACCGTCTTGTAGCAGCACTTCCTACAATCAAGAAATTAATTGCTGATGGTGGAAAGGTTATTCTTTGCTCACACCTTGGCAAGGTTAAGACAGAAGAAGATAAGAAGACAAAGACTCTTGCACCGGTTGCGGTAAGACTTTCAGAGCTTCTTGGACAGGAAGTTAAGTTTGTTGCTGAGCCTGAAGTTGTTGGACCAAAGGTAAGAGAAGCTGTAGCAGCTATGAAAGATGGCGAAGTTATCTTACTTGAGAACACACGTTTCAGACCGGAAGAGACAAAGAACGGTGAAGCATTCTCTAAGGATCTTGCTTCTATCTGTGATGTATTTGTAAATGATGCATTTGGTACAGCTCACAGAGCTCACTGCTCAAATGTAGGTGTTGCAGGTCTTGTTGATACAGCGGTTGTTGGATACTTAATGCAGAAGGAGATCGACTTCCTTGGAAATGCAGTAGAGAATCCGGTAAGACCATTCGTAGCTATCCTTGGTGGAGCAAAAGTTGCAGACAAGTTAAATGTTATCTCTAACTTACTTGAGAAGTGCGATACACTGATCATCGGTGGTGGTATGGCGTATACATTCTTAAAGGCAAAGGGATATGAGATCGGTAAGTCATTAGTTGACGAATCTAAGATCGACTACTGTAAGGAAATGATGGAAAAGGCTGAGAAGCTTGGTAAGAAGTTATTACTTCCGGTTGATTCCGTTATGATCGACGATTTCCCTAATCCAATCGATGCGCCGGTTGAGACAGAGGTCTTTGATGCAGACAAGATGTCAGCAGACAAAGAGGGCTGTGATATCGGACCTAAGACAATCGAATTATATGCAGATGCTGTTAAGACAGCTAAGACAGTTGTATGGAACGGACCTATGGGTGTATTCGAGAATCCTACACTTGCTGCTGGTACAAAGGCTGTAGCTGCTGCTCTTGCTGAGACAGATGCTACAACTATCATCGGTGGTGGTGATTCTGCTGCTGCTGTTAACCAGTTAGGATATGGTTCTAAGATGAGCCACATCTCAACAGGTGGTGGAGCTTCCCTTGAATTCTTAGAGGGTAAGGAACTTCCAGGTGTTGCTGCTGCAAACGACAAATAAATTATGTACATGCTCCATCTGACTCGGATGGAAGAATATACAGATAATGAAAATAATATTTTCAAGGAGATAAAAGACATGTCAAGAAAGAAAATCATCGCTGGTAACTGGAAGATGAACATGACTCCAAGCCAGGCTGTAAAATTATGTGAAGAGTTAAAGCCATTAGTTGCAAATGACGACGTAGATGTTGTATACTGCGTACCTGCAATTGATATTGTACCTGTAGTAGAAGCTGTTAAGGGCACAAATGTAGAAGTTGGTGCTGAGAACATGTACTTCGAAGAAAAGGGTGCATACACAGGTGAGATTTCAGCAGAAATGTTAGTTGACGCCGGTGTTAAATATGTCATCATCGGACATTCAGAGCGTCGTGACTACTTCAAAGAGTGTGACTGTCTCTTAAATAAGAAAGTTAAGAAGGCATTTGAAGCAGGTCTTACACCTATCCTTTGCTGTGGTGAGTCATTAGAGCAGAGAGAAATGGGTATCACACTTGACTTCATCCGTCTTCAGATCAAGAGTGATCTGAAAGATATCACAGCAGATCAGGTTAAGAACATGGTAATCGCCTATGAGCCAATCTGGGCTATCGGAACAGGCAAGACTGCTACATCCGATCAGGCACAGGAAGTATGTAAGGCAATCCGTGACTGCATCGCTGAAGTATATGATACAGACACAGCAGAAGCTGTAAGAATCCAGTATGGTGGATCTATGAACGCTGGTAATGCAGCAGAGCTTCTTGCAAAGCCTGACATTGATGGTGGACTTGTGGGTGGTGCTTCACTTAAGGCTGACTTTGGAAAGATCGTAAACTACAATAAGTAATTTTAATACCAGATTTCATATAGAATCTGTAAAATCAGGAAAATAATCTGGTAAAAAAGATACCGTGAGGGATCGGGTGGCCAATAATATGACTGCCCGGTGTCCGCGGTATTTTTTGTTATTCTATTATTCATACGAAATGAATAGATTTGTGGGATTTTTTTGTACATTTACGAAAAGTATACTTCGTTGACGATTATGTATAACTGTGATATAATTCAAACGATTTTTGAACAAATACGCAGAAAAGGAATTGACTATGGAATATTTAAAGACATTCTGGAGCAGAAGATATCTGCTTGCGGAACTGGTAAAAAAAGGTATTAAGTTAAAGTACAGGCGTTCATATCTTGGAATCTTATGGTCTTTGCTGGAGCCTATTTTGACAACGATCGTATTGACGATCGTATTTGGAACGTTATTTGATAACAGCAATAAAACCTTCCCGGTTTATATTTTGAGTGGTCGTCTGTTATATTCATTTTTCAGCAGCGGAACAAAAGCCTGTGCAAAATCGATACGGTCAAATGCAGGTATGATCAAGAAAGTATATGTTCCGAAGTATCTGTATCCGATGTCTTCCGTATTATTTAACTATATTATATTTTTGATTTCGTTGATTGTTATGATCCCGTTGATGGTATTTTGTCATGTGAAGCCAACCTGGTCATTATTACTGGTTATCTTTCCGCTTATTCTGCTTCTGATGATCACATTTGGAGTAGGCATGGTACTTGCGACGGTTACGGTATTCTTCCGTGATATGGAATATTTGTGGGATGTTGTATTGATGATCATTATGTATACATGTGCGATTTTCTATTATCCACAGAGATTATTAAAGA
The DNA here is from genome assembly GCF_003478225.1 of Clostridium sp. AM54-37XD. Lineage (NCBI taxonomy): Bacteria > Bacillati > Bacillota > Clostridia > Eubacteriales > Clostridiaceae > Clostridium > Clostridium sp. AM54-37XD. Next base: position 45,634 of record NZ_QUEV01000004.1, on the reverse strand, counting down.
GTGGATTTAGCTGGCTGTTAAAATATAATCCGTTATATTGCGTCATCCATAATTTTAGAGCATGTTTTCTGGGTGACCCGTTAAACTGGAATTATATGTTATATGCGTTCGTTTTCTCTGTTTTTGCAATCTTGATCGGAACGTATACATTCTATAAGAAACAGGACGAATTTATTCTTCATATTTAAGGAGACAGACATGGGCAAGGAAGCATTGATCGTTGATGATGTAAGCATGAAGTTCAACCTGAGCAGTGAAAAGGTTGACAATATTAAAGAGTATATAATTAAATCAATAAAACGACAGATCAGTTATGATGAATTCTGGTCATTAAAGCATGTCAGCTTTTCATTGGACAAGGGTGACAGGCTGGGAATCCTCGGCTTAAATGGTGCAGGAAAGAGTACCCTTTTAAAGGTTATTTCCGGTGTATATAAGCCAACAGAAGGACATGTGATCAAGCATGGAAAGGTTGTTCCGTTGCTGGAATTAGGAGCAGGCTTTGACGCACAGTATACTGGAAAGGAAAATATTTTTTTGTATGGTACAGTGCTTGGATATTCCAAGAGTTATCTGGAAGAAAAGTATGATGAGATCGTTGAGTTTTCGGAACTTGGACGTTTTATTGATGTTCCAATCAAGAATTATTCATCTGGTATGAAATCAAAATTGGGATTTTCAATTGCAACGATTGCAAATCCGGATATTCTGATTCTGGATGAAGTATTATCCGTGGGTGATGCCAGATTTAAGAAGAAGAGTGAAGCGAAGATCATGCAGCTTATGGAAGGCGGAACAACAGTATTATTTGTTTCGCATTCTCTGGAACAGGTACGACGGATCTGTAATAAAGCAATGATCCTGGATCATGGAACATTGAAATCCATTGGCGATATTGATACAATATCAGCGGAATATACGAAAATGATCGCGATTCCTGCTAAGCCAAAGAAGAAAAAAGCAGATGCTGGAAAAAAAGCTTCTGAAAAAAAGGCAGATGAGGAAAAGGCTGCTGATAAGAAAGAAAAATAATTAAAAGGAGAAAAATAATGAGTAAAAAACCTGTAGTTTTAATGGTACTTGATGGTTATGGAATTAGTGACAAGACAGAAGGTAATGCAATCGCACTGGCAAATACACCTGTTATGGATCAGCTTAAAGCTGAATATCCTTATGTAAAGGGTGCTGCTTCTGGTCTTGCAGTTGGACTTCCGGATGGACAGATGGGTAACTCAGAAGTTGGTCATATGAATATCGGTGCAGGAAGAATTATATATCAGGAATTAACAAGAATTACAAAGTCCATTCAGGATGGCGATTTCTTTGAGAATGCAGAGATGTTAGAAGCAATCGAGAACTGTAAGAAGAACAATTCCGATCTTCATGTATGGGGACTATTATCCAGTGGTGGTGTACACAGCCATAATACACATCTGTATGCAATTCTTGAGTTATGTAAGAAACATAATTTTGAAAATGTATATGTTCATCCATTCTTCGATGGCAGAGATACAGCTCCAGCATCAGGAAAGGGCTTCTTAGAGGAACTGATCGCAGAGATGAAGAAGATTGGTGTAGGTAAGGTTGCATCCCTTTCCGGTCGTTATTATGCTATGGATCGTGATAACAGATGGGATCGAGTTGAGCTTGCATATAAGTCACTTGTAACAGGTGAGGGTGTACAGGCAGAAGATCCTGTTGCTGCAGTACAGGCATCTTATGACAAGGAAGTATATGATGAGTTTATCCTTCCTACCGTTATTACAGAGAATGGTAAGCCGGTATCACTTGTAAAGCCGAATGATTCCGTTATTTTCTTTAACTTCAGACCAGACAGAGCAAGAGAGATTACCAGAGCATTCTGCTGTGACGATTTTGACGGATTCAACAGACCAGACGGAAGATTTCCATTGGTATATGTATGCTTCAAAGATTATGATGAGTCTATACCAAACAAGATCGTTGCATTCAAGAAAGAAGAAATCGACAATACATTTGGTGAGTACCTTGCAGCGCATGGTAAGACACAGGTTCGTCTTGCAGAGACAGAGAAGTATGCACATGTTACGTTCTTCTTTAATGGAGGCGTAGAAGAACCAAATAAGAACGAAGACAGAATCCTTGTTAAGTCCCCTGCGGTTGCAACATATGATCTCCAGCCTGAAATGAGTGCTCCGGAAGTATGTGAGAAGCTGGTAGATGCTATCGGTTCTGATAAATACGATGTGATCATTATTAACTTTGCAAATCCTGATATGGTAGGTCATACAGGCGTGATCCCTGCAGCGATCAAGGCAGTTGAGACTGTTGATGCCTGCGTAGGAAAGGCAGTAGAGGCAGTTAAGAAGGCAGATGGTGTATTATTTATCTGTGCAGACCACGGTAATGCTGAGCAGATGATCAATTATGAAACTGGTGAACCACATACAGCCCATACAACAAATCCGGTACCATTCGTACTTGTAAATTATGATGAGGGCTATGGTTTAAGAGAAGGTGGATGTCTTGCAGATATCGCTCCAACACTTCTTGAAATCATGGAACTTCCACAGCCTAAGGAAATGACAGGTAAATCACTTCTTATCAAGAAATAATGAAAGAAGGACAGACAAATGAAGAAATTTTTTCAGGAGTTTAAAGAATTTGCATTAAAGGGAAATGTTCTGGATATGGCGATCGGTGTTATCATCGGTGGTGCTTTTTCAGGACTGGTGACTTCACTGACAGACTGTTTTATCAATCCACTCATTGGATGTATCGGTGGTGCCGAAGTACAGGGCAAGATTCATTTGTTGGGAGACCAGTATATTGATTATGGCTCGTTCATTACAGCGGTGATCAACTTCATTATCATGGCATTTATCATTTTTCTTCTGATGAAAGGAATTAAAAAGCTGTTATCTCTTGGAAAGAAAGAGGAAGTTGCGGCACCTTTAACAAGAAAATGTCCATATTGTTATGGTGACATTGATGTTAAGGCTACAAAATGTATGTATTGTACATCTGACGTAGAGCCAACTGTAAAAGCAGAAGAATAAAAAGAACGATGTTCTGTGTTATATGGACACAGAACGGAGTAACAATATAAAAACAAATAAAAAATACCTGCCGGAGAAGCATAGTTACAGATGCTTTATCCGGCAGGTATTTTTTATAAAATGAATACTTTGGAAAAAAGTGTGAATACTATAAAAGAATAAAAATTGCCAATAATTGTACGGATAGAAAGGCAGAATGGAGAATCACATGAACAGATTGGAAATTATTGAAATTAAAGCGAGAGAAATACTTGATTCCAGAGGAAATCCTACAGTTGAGACCGATGTTACGCTGGCATGTGGATGCAAGGGTAGGGCAATGGTTCCGTCCGGTGCATCCACCGGACAATACGAAGCGCATGAGCTCGGGATGAAGAAAAACGTTACATGGGACAGGGCGTTTACGGAGCCTGCAACAATGTAAATAACAGAATTGCAGATAAACTGATCGGAATGGATGTAACAAGACAGATTGATATTGACCGTATTATGATCGAGGCAGATGGAACTGAGAATAAGACACGATATGGTGCAAATGCCATGCTGAGTGTATCCCTTGCCTGTGCCAAGGCGGCTTCGCTGGCACTTGGAATGCCGCTTTACCGGTATCTTGGCGGAGTAAATGCAAAGCGTCTTCCGGTTCCGATGATGAATATATTAAATGGTGGAAAGCATGCGGATAATACTGTTGATTTTCAGGAGTTTATGATTGCTCCGGTAGGTGCAGAATCCTTTAAGGAGGCAATGGAGATCGCCTGTGAGATTTATCATACGCTGAAGATTGAATTGAATGTCAGAAATTTGAGCACAGGAGTTGGAGATGAAGGTGGATTTGCACCGAATCTTGCAACCACATATGAAGTACTGGATCTGTTAGTAGAGGCAATCGCAAAGGCCGGGTATAATCCGGGAGTCGATGTACAGATCGCAATGGATGCGGCAGCATCGGAATTATATGATGTAGCTTCTGACCGATATGTCTTTCCGGGAGAATCCCGGATGACCGGAAAGGAAATCCGAAGAAATTCAGAGGAGATGGTCCAGTTCTATGAGGATCTGGTGACAAGATATCCGATTTATTCAATCGAAGACGGACTGGATGAGAATGATATGAATGGCTGGAAGGTTTTGACCTACCGGCTTGGAAATCGTATCCAGTTAGTTGGAGATGATCTCTTTGTTACAAATAAAAAACGACTGAAAAACGGAATTGAAGATGGAATTGCAAATTCAATCCTGGTAAAGGTGAACCAGATCGGAACTCTGACAGAGGCAATGGATGCTGTGGAAACGGCTCATAAAGCCGGATATTCGTCGGTGATTTCCCATCGGTCCGGGGAAACAGAGGATACATTTATTGCGGATCTGGCTGTGGCTATGAATTGCGGACAGATCAAGACCGGAGCACCAGCCAGAAGCGAACGTACAGCGAAATACAACCAGCTTCTACGGATTGAAGAGGAGCTTGGCAAAAATTCCATATACGGAATGGAATGATCACCAATTAAGAACGAACAGGAAGCCGGGCGGTAAAATCGTCCGGTAATTCTGTTTTATAGGCGGCATAGACAGCAGTGTTATATAAGCGCGTTGCTTTGATATCCTGTTCAAATAGTAAACGGCCGGCATCGGAAAGGAAACGGATGCCATCTGCCGGCTTTGTAAAGACAGGAAGGTCACTGTTTCTCTTAATCTGACGAATCACATCGGATCCGGATCGGTTCAACGCAAGAATATGTCCATAGTGATTCCAGCCGCTTTCTTTATACATGGACATAGTATTCTTCCGGATGTCCAGAATAAAATGCAGCAATGCACGGTTGATCCTTGTCTGGGTAAGATCTTTGGATTTTAAGGATTCAGCAATTGCAGCATATGACTGCAGAAGATTTGTTTTTTTCAGTTTATTATACAGCTCGTCTGTCATATCAACCGTGTCAGGAGCATCATTCTGCATGATTAAACAGTATTGCAGGATGGATGTTAAATGATTCTCGAAAATCGGATAGGTATGCAGATATTCTGTCTTCAGCAGATCAGCGGATGCGGCTGGAAGAACCTGATAAAAGGTTTTAAATAATGCATCCGGTTCTTCAGTGTGGTCTGTACTGATCTGCTGTAATAAATGGCGGATCGCGGAAGCTGAACAGATCGATCCTGTGATATCCTCACTGTTATATCCTGCGGAGGTCCTTTTTATAATATATGGTTTTATAGAGGAACGTGTTTTCTTCAGCGCTGAGAGATATTCGACTGCAAGGATGTTGTTTGGTTCCTTTAGAAGATCAGCACCGGCAGGACAACAGCTTTTTATGGCATCTGCCCGTGCTGACGGATAGGACATTCCTTCCGCCAGATTATTTTTTAGACATGCGGAAAATGAGGCTGGTTCATCAATCAGAATTTCAGCTACAGATTCCAGAAGAGACAGATCATCACATTCCGCACCAAAAACCAGATAATCTACAGTGTTCAGTTTGTTCAGAAGGTCGACCCCCGCATAAGCAAAATCCCTTGCACTTGCTGTTGCATAGACAACCGGAAGCTCAAATACCGCATCGACTCCGGAGGCAACAGCCATTTCGGCACGCATAAATTTGTTGCAGACAGCAGGAAGTCCTCTTTGAAGAAAATTACCGCTCATAACAGAAATAATATGAGAACAGTCAAGTTCGGAACGGGTCTGTTCGATCTGGTAGCGATGTCCATTGTGAAATGGATTATATTCTGTAATGATACCTGCAGTCAGCATAAAATTCCTCCTGAAATAAAATATATTTTCTAAATTATATTTTATATTTTTTCTTCTGTAAAGTATGATATAATTGGAATGTGCATGAAGATAGGGCTTTGTCCCTACGGTTTTGATGCACTTTTTTATTGCGTTTTTGAAAATGATGTACGATATTTTACGCATAACAGGTAGTATGGTATAGAAAGGTAGAAAAAGACTGTTAGAAATACAGAAATGAAAAATATCCGTAAGATCATAGATTAAGGATTGACATTTCGATAAAAGTTGAGTAGTATAATAACAGGAATCGAACATTTGTTTATGGAGGTAGTTTGAAAGATGATTAAAGATGATGATAAGAAGAAAGCGCTGGATGCAGCGTTAGCACAGATTGAGAAGCAGTATGGTAAGGGATCCGTTATGAAGCTTGGTGATTCTTCTGCCAATATGAATATAGAAGTAATACCAACAGGATCATTAAGCCTTGATATTGCACTTGGACTTGGTGGAGTTCCGAGAGGAAGAATTATAGAAGTATTCGGACCTGAGTCCAGTGGTAAGACAACAGTTGCATTACATATTGTTGCAGAGATACAGAAACGTGGCGGTATTGCAGGCTTTATCGATGCAGAACATGCATTGGATCCTGTATATGCGAAGAATATCGGTGTCAATATTGATGACCTCTATATCTCGCAGCCGGATTGCGGTGAACAGGCACTTGAGATCACAGAGACAATGGTGCGCTCCGGTGCAGTAGATGTGATCATTGTCGATTCGGTTGCAGCCCTTGTTCCAAAGGCAGAAATCGATGGTGAGATGGGAGATTCTCATATGGGACTTCATGCAAGACTGATGTCACAGGCACTACGTAAGCTGACTGCAGTCGTAAGCAAAACAAATTGTGTTGTAATATTCATCAATCAGCTTCGTGAGAAAGTTGGTGTTGTATTTGGTAATCCGGAAGTAACAACCGGTGGACGTGCATTGAAGTTCTATGCATCTGTTCGTATGGATGTCAGAAGAATTGATACCCTGAAGATGGGTGGAGAGATCGTTGGTAACCGTACCAGAGTAAAGGTTGTGAAGAACAAGGTTGCACCTCCATTCAAAGAGGCTGAATTTGATATTATGTTTGGTAAAGGTATTTCCCGTGAAGGAGATATCCTGGATCTGGCAGTAGCAAATGATATTGTAGATAAATCCGGTGCATGGTATGCATATATGGGAGATAAGATTGGACAGGGACGTGAGAATGCAAAGGCATTTCTTGCAGAGAATCCAGCTATCTGTGCTGAGATCGATGAGAAGATCCGTGAGAAGCTTGGCTTAGTTGAAACTGAGGATGCAGAGGGAACAGAAACAGAATAAGTAGAAGGTGCCTGTATATATGCTTGTAACAGATATTAAGAAGATTGATGATAAGAGAAGCTGTCTGTATCTGGATTATGAGGCGTTTGGTCCGTTATATGCATCTGATATACGAAGATTGAAGTTGACGGTCGGATCAGAAACTGATGCAGAGAAAATGCAGCAGTTCCGGTCAGAGTATTTTTTTAAACGTGCGATGAACAAGGCGGTCACAGCCATTAAGTATTCAGAAAAATGTGAATATGACATCCGGCAGAAGTTAAAGGAACTTTGCTATGATGAAGAAGTGATCGATACGACGCTTGATAAACTAAAAAAATATAAGTATATTGACGATGCCAGATATGCATCAGTTTATGTCCGGAGTCATATCCAAAGGAAAAGCAGACGAGAGATCACATATGCATTGTCATCCAAGAAAATTTTGAATGAATGGATCGAACAGGCATTCGAAGAAAACCAGCTTCCGGATGAAAGAGAGATCGTAGAGAAACTGATCCGGAAAAAATGTCCGGTTTCGGAACTTTCAGATAAAAGAGAAAAAGTAACAGTATTTCTTGTCCGAAAGGGATATCCGTATCGTCTGGTTGCTTCCTGTATCTCGGAAATATTAGAAATGGGGTAGTCAGTAATATAAGAAAAGTTGCACAGAAAACAGGGCGAAAAATTGTTGTTTTTGTTTGTTTTCACTTGACATAATTAGTAAAAAATATTAAACTTAAATAGTTGTATAAGTGTACAATGAAAACTTAATAAGGAGGTGCTCCTGTGAGTGGTGATATTGCGTGGATAATCATTTATATTTGCATCCTTGTTGTATGTATCGTTGCCACATGGTTTATTGCTATTGCATATAGAAAAAATATTGCAGAAGCGAAGATCGGTAAGGCAGAAGTAGCAGCAAGGGAGATTATAGATGAAGCTCAGAAGGATGCTGAAGCGAAAAAGCGTGAGATTTTGCTTGAGGCAAAAGAAGATGCTTTGAAGACGCGGAATGACCTTGAAAAAGAAGTCAAGGACAGACGTGGAGAGATTTCACGAATGGAGAAACGAGTTCTCGCCCGTGAAGAAAGTATCGACCGTAAGACGGAAGCTATCGAGAAAAAAGAAGCAAGTCTTGCATCCAAGGAAGGTCAGCTTGAAAAGCAGAAGGCAAAAGTAGAAGAGCTTCAGGCAAGACGTTTACAGGAACTGGAAAGAATTTCAGGTTTAACCTCTGAACAAGCGAAGGAATACTTATTAAAAACTGTTGAAGATGAAGTAAAACATGAAACAGCAGTTATGGTCAAGGAATTAGAAACCAGAGCTAAAGAAGAAGCGAACAAGAAGGCAAAGGAATATGTTGTATCTGCAATCCAGAAATGTGCAGTGGATCATGTAGCAGAAACAACAATTTCACTGGTACAGTTACCTAACGATGAGATGAAGGGTAGAATAATTGGTCGAGAGGGTAGAAATATTCGTACTCTTGAGACCATGACAGGTGTAGATCTGATCATTGATGATACACCGGAAGCAGTTATTCTCTCAAGCTTTGATCCTGTTAGAAGGGAAGTTGCAAGAATTGCACTTGAGAAGCTGATTGTCGATGGAAGAATCCATCCGGCAAGAATCGAAGAGATGGTAGAAAAAGCGCAGAAGGAAGTAGAAACCATGATGCGTGAGGAAGGTGAAGCAGCAACCCTTGAGGTTGGTATTCACGGAATTCATCCTGAATTAGTGAGACTTCTTGGTAAGATGAAGTTTAGAACAAGCTATGGACAGAATGCATTAAAGCATTCTATCGAAGTAGCACATTTATGTGGTTTATTGGCCGGAGAAATAGGTGTCGATGTCAAAGTTGCGAAACGTGCCGGATTACTTCATGATATCGGTAAATCTGTAGATCATGATATGGAAGGCTCTCATGTACAGATTGGTGCTGACTTATGTAGAAAGTATAAGGAATCACCGATTATTGTAAATGCAGTAGAAGCTCACCATGGCGACGTTGAACCAGAATCCCTGATAGCATGTCTTGTACAGGCTGCAGATGCAATCTCAGCAGCAAGACCGGGTGCTAGAAGAGAGACTCTGGAAACTTATACTACACGTCTTAAGAAACTGGAGGATATTGCAAACTCCTATAAGGGTGTAGAGAAGACATATGCTATTCAGGCAGGTAGAGAGATTCGAGTAATAGTTGTTCCTGAACACGTTAATGATTCCGATATGGTATTACTTGCAAGGGATATTGCAAAGCAGATTGAAAATGAGCTGGAATATCCTGGACAGATCAAGGTTAATATCATAAGAGAGTCTCGCGTTGTAGATTATGCTAAGTAATTATTTTCAGCCTGTGGAATAAAATATTCCACAGGCTTTTTTAGTGAATGAAAAATATGAAAAAATATGGATAGCTGGGAGGCAACAGATGGATCAGAAATTTATTAGAGAGAAAAAAGAACTGGCATATCATGCTCATATATTTGATGTATATAATGATTATTTGAGACTGCCGGATGGAAAACATGTAGTATATGATCTGGTCGATCATGTAGATGGTTGCTGTGTCTTGCCGGTGGATGAAGATGGAAACCTGATCCTGGTAAGTCAATATAGAAATGCGGTAGATGATATAACCTTAGAGGTTCCTGCCGGCTGTATGGATGAGGGAGAAGATCCGGGTCAGTGCGCAGTCAGGGAATTGGAAGAGGAAACCGGATATATTGCACAGGAACTTCAATTTGTAACAAAGACATATCTTGCGATCGGTACCAGTAATGAGCAGACCTATATTTATATTGCAACCGATCTGAAAAAGGGAATCAGACAACTGGATCCGGAAGAATTTATCCGAATCCGACGGCTTTCATTGGCAGAAGCCATGACTATGATACAGACCGGAGAGATCGTCGATTCAAAAACTATTATTGCAATCCTGGCATATGCTGTAGAACAAATGAAGAAATAAATACCAGATGCAGTATAGCAAAAATAAATCACCATGAGTATATCCAGACGGATCATAGTAGATGAGAATGGTGGTTTTATTGTTTGATGCATATATTAGGACAGGAAAACATATGTATACGAGGGGGGATGATATGAAACGTAAATTTATATGGGCAATGTTCTGGATCGGCCTGATCCTTGGAACCTTGCTTGTAAACACACAATTAAATGTGCAGGAGATATTAGGTCGGACAGGGATACAGACTGGAAAACAGGAACTGATCGCTTTGATCTGTAAAAGAATCGTGGAGCTGGTAGCGGTTGTAGCTCTTTTAAAGCTTGTTCCGGATAAAGCATCCGATGGTGCTCTTATGGGGATATCCGGACTGATCACCGGTATGATGGTTTCACTATATGGGCTGAACGGAACTATGTTCCGTGCGTTTGCATTTTATATGATTGTTTTGATTATTGTGGGATTATATGCAGTTGTTGTTAAAATTATATGTGGAACAACAGGAGAAGGGATGAGTCAGATTGCCTGTATAGTTGCCAGATTGCATAATTCTTTTCTGGGAACGGCAATTATTGTTACGATTTTATTACTTAATATCATTCTGGAAGTAAAAATTCTGAAATTTTTTTGAAAAAAGTTTTACTACATGTGGTATACATAATTCTGTACAGACACATGATTTGGTAAAAACAAAGAAATTACGAAAAAACCTTGATTTTGCTTATAAAAATTATGTTTGATTTTATAGAAATTTGTATTTATAATGATATTTAGTCTACATAATAAGGGGAAAAATGCGTGGAAATTTACATAGAGAAATATGTTGATTATCTCAAAAATATTAAGAAATCAAGTGAAAATACAGTAGCTTCTTATCAGCGCGATCTTGTGAAGTTTTCTGATTTCTACCGGGAGAATGGAACAGAGGATATTCGTTCGATAAATGAGACAAATATCAACACTTATGTTCTGTATTTGGAAAAAAATGGAAAATCAATGGCAACTGTATCTAGAAGCATAGCCTCAATCAAGTCGTTTTTCGGATTCCTTTTTCGGGAGAAGATACTGATGGACGATCCATCGGTTAATATCAAACCTCCAAAGATTGAAAAGAAAATGCCGGATATCTTAACAATAGAGGAAGTGAACCGGCTTCTTGACCAGCCGGGAGACCAGTCTCCAAAGGAGATCCGTGACCGGGCAATGTTAGAGCTGTTATATGCGACAGGAATCCGGGTATCGGAGCTTGTTACATTAAAGATTACAGATGTGAATCTGAAGATGGGATATATTGAATGTCATGACCTCAGAAAGTCAAGGATCATTCCGATCGAAGATTCCGCACAGCGTGCGCTTGATAATTATATCTCAAATGTCCGGGACGATATGTGCAAGGATTCCGAGTATCTGTTTTCCAACTGTAAGGGTACACCGATGACCAGACAGGGCTTCTGGAAGATCATCAAGGTGTATGCTGATAAAGCGGGAATTGATAAGGATATAACACCACACATGATCCGTCATTCGTTTGCGTCACATCTTGTGAATAATGGTGCAGACTTAAAGGCAGTACAGGAAATGCTGGGACATGCCGACATCTCTACGACACAGATCTATCTGAACAGCAAGCAGAGCCGCTTAAAAGAGGAATATCAGAAAGCGCATCCACGGGCATAAGCTGAATGAACATAGTAGAAAACATATTTGTGGGTGACAATGTTGCATACAATGTTAATACGCAGAAAAGTATGGATTGTACGAAAAAAAGTACACGGAAATTGTTGCATCTTGTCTGTAAAATAGAATATAATCCTTTCGGTTGATAAAAGTTTAAAAGTGAAGGACGACAGGAGAAAGAAAAATGGAGAACAATTATTACTCACCGGTACAGATTCTGGAAAACAATATAAAAGCAGGCATTAGTAAAGCCAATATGGGTCTGCTTAAGATGATATTACTTGGTATGTTCGCAGGTATGTTCATTGCGATCGGAGCAGAGGGGTCAAACCTTGCAGCTCATAATCTGACAGGTGTAGGTGTTGCAAGAACATTAACAGGCGTGGTTTTCCCGATCGGTCTTATGATGTTAGTTGTAACCGGCGGTGAGTTATTTACAGGAAACTGTATGCTGACAATGGCACTTGCAGACCATAAGATCAAAGCATTACAGATGATAAAAAACTGGGTTGTTGTATATTTCAGCAATATGCTTGGATCTATACTGACAGCAGCTTGTGTATATGCTTCTGGTCAGTATGATTACTCAGATGGAGCACTTGGAGCATTCACGATCAAGGTTGCCATGGGTAAAGCAGATATTGATATCAGCAAAGCAATCTTTTCCGGTATCCTTTGTAATATTTTGGTATGTATCGCAGTATTGATGAGTAGTGCAGCGAAAGATCTGATCGGTAAGCTGTTTGGAGCATTTTTTCCAATTCTGATCTTCGTTATCTCAGGTATCGAACACTGTGTTGCAAATATGTACTACATTCCGGCAGGATCATTGCATCCGGCAACAGCAAATATGTAGATAAGGCCTGTGAGCTTTATGGATATACATCCGCACAGATCTCAGATACACTTACAGTTGGCGGTTTTGTTCATAATCTGCTGCCGGTTACACTCGGTAATATTATAGGCGGCGGTATCGTTGTATCACTGGGACTGTATGCAGCGCATTTGGTGCTGGATAAGAAAGAGAAATAAAAAAAAGAGAATATTATTTTTGATATGTATGATAGAATAAAAGACCTTGTAGTTATGTACGACTACAAGGCCTTTTTTGTAATTTTAAAATACTATATGTCAACATATATTTAGAAAATATAAATATATGTTGACATATGTAATGCGTATATGCAATACTATAATTGCAACCATTATATTGCATAAAAGGGAGGAAAAATGAAGAAGATAAAAAGAAATATAATATTATTGGCATGTTGTATTACATTATTTAGCTCATTTGTTGTTTCGGCAACATCGGCGAGCAACTCTATAACTAATGGGGCTGCAACATTAACAGGATCGGCGCGTATGTATGATTATAGTAAGAAAAAAGATAAATGCATCATGACTGCAGCATTTGGGGGAGGAAAGGCAACTGAAGCTACATCAGGTTCGATATCTGGTAAAATACAGGGTATAGATGTAAAAGCGAAAAGAATGGATACGGGTAATTTAAATAAAAAAAATAAAACCTATAGTGATTCAAAAATTGTTAGTGATGCATATTGTGTATTTACTGTTACAATATCATTAAAAGGTGCAGATTCTAAAGAAATATATGCACACGATTAATATATAATACAAGAAGATGTACATATAATGGTTGTAGATTATCAAAGGAAGTTAAAATGAGGATAAGAGATAAAGAATTTTTTAGATTGTTTTTGATCGTATATACACTTATGTTTGTGATTATTTTTCAGTGCTTCGATATTATTAATAAAATGCAGGCTGAGTTAAAGGGAAGGTTATATAATGGTAATTATTCTAATTTGGCGGGAATTGAAACAAAGTGTGATGTATGTATGAATCATCTTAAGGCAGAATATAATCAGGCGGGTGAGCTTGAAGCTATGTCGATTGATGTTCCAGATAAGCATAGACAGAAGGAACATCTTGAAACTGCCAAAATGATCATAAAAGCAATGTATGGAAGAAATTTCACGGTGTATTCATATGCCAATGTTCGGGTTAGTGGAATGCTTCAGGAAAGGTCAGAACTGGCAGTTTTTTCATTGAAGGATGAATTGCCATTTAATATCACTAAAGGACGATCAATATGTTCGGACGATTTAGAGAAAAAAGCTCGTGTTGCAATTGTATCTGAGGATATGATAAATACAATGGTGAAAAAAGAAGAATATTATTACATAAAAATTAATAATGAAGAGTATCAAGTTGTTGGAATTTATGAACCTGTTGCAGATAAGGCAGATGTGTGTTTTGCCTATTTTCCTCAAACAGAATATCAATTTGAGGAATTCTGCAGGAATTTTATAGATAATATTTTTTCAATTTCTAATATGAAGTGGGGAATATTTGGAGTTTATATTGGATCAGAAAATAGTTTTGATATAAATGAAATAGATGAATTTATTTCGGAACTTGAAAAAATATCCGATACAACATTTGATATAAAAGTAATAGATCGTTCGATTGCATCACCGAATGAAAAAATAAAAGTGTTAATTATAATATATGTATTATTGTTATTCTTTTGTATTGTTGTTTATATTCAGGTGATTGATATGTTTACAAAAAAAAGATATAAAGATTATGTAATATATCGTGCCTGTGGTTGCAACTGCAATATGATCGCAAGAAGATTATTTATGGAGATGCTGCCAATGTTTATCTGTTCATTTATTGCAGTTTTTATTGCAAATAGCGTATATAATGTCTGGCTGACAGATTCTGTATGGTATAGTATTTCATATGAAGGTGTTGCGTTTATGGCAGGAACATCGGTTGTTCTTGTTTATATGTCAATTTTCATCATAATTATGAAGTTGCGTCGGATTAATCTGGCAGAAGGGATTATGGATCTATAAATGAAACTTAGGTATTTATGGAAAATCACGTTGGATAATGAATGGAAACAAGGAATTCGAAGTTTTTTTAATGTTATTCTATATATTGTTGGAATTACAATAATTGGACTTCTGGTGTATTTTGTCAGTCTTGAAACAGATACGAAGAAGTCGGTAGAGCGTTCTATACGAAAAGAAATAAAAACATTAGGAAGCATAAGTATTGAAGGGAATCCTTCAGATATTCAGTATAATTCAAATTTTAATCTTTTGAAAGTTGTTAAAAGTTTTAGTGGCATAGATGCATGTTCATCTGGATGGGGAAATGGTTCACTGGCAATATCCGGAGACTGGCGTATCGAATATGATGCATCGGAATACAGAGATGAAGACTTGAAATTACTGCAAGATATACAAAAAAAGAATGTTTATGATCCCGGATATGCAATACAGGGGAAAAGTTTGGAAACTACCTGGCTAGACGCTGGAGCGTGGGATATGATGAAAATTGATCTGCTGCAAGGCAGATGTCCTTCTGAGATTGATTATGCTTTATATGGTGACGCGATTCCAATCTATCTGGGGTATCGTTATAAAGATAAAGTGCAGCCGGGAACCGCCTTATACATGGAGAAGAGGTTTATGTTGTAGAGGGGATTCTGAAGAAGAACAGTGTATTAGCTCCAAATAGTGATGATCTGATGAACATGTATCCGGAAGACCAGAATGCGATACCCTATCAAATACTTGATTATAGCATTTTGATAATTTTAAATTCAGAAATGGACAATACATATAATTGTTTTTTTACATTAAAAGATGGTTATTCATTTGATGATGTTCAAAGTTATCTGGATGCGTTAAATTTGAACCCGGATGTAGAATTTTACATCAATAGTGTAGAAAAATATCTGGATAATATGAGCAGGGAATCAGAAAGAAAAGAAATGACTGGGTTATTTGTGTATGTCACTGTGATTGTGTGTTTGATTCTGTCGTGCTTTGAAATTAACACGATATTGGCACAGAGAAGAGAGTTTGGGATACTTCTTGCTTATGGGTTATCGCATAGAGATATTATAAAGATGGTATTGATCGATAATATAAAAAAAATGATCATTGCAATTCTGATTATGACGTGCGTAATAGCCGGTAAACTGGCAGCGAACATTATGGTAGAGAATATGACATTTTATATGTTGAAGAATACGATTTACAGTCGGTTAATCTTGACGATTGGAATGATAGGGATATTGCTTGTTCTTTTGGTCTGTATTGTACCGTCAATTCTGTTAAAGAAAATATCTCCGGCGGAATTACTTGGAGGAAAATAAATGATTCAATTAAAAGAAGCAAAAAAAATATACAAAAATGGCAGGACAGAATATCCTGCGTTGAATGGGATAGACCTGACTATAGAAAATGGAGAATATGTTGCAATTATTGGAACATCCGGATCGGGAAAAAGTACACTTTTAAATATCATAGGTGGGATGGATCAGACAACAGATGGTCAGTATCTGTATGATGAAAAGAATGTTAGCAAAATGAATTCTCATGCGCTTCATTTGTTTCGAAAGGAATATGTGAGCTTTGTATTCCAACGATTTGCATTATTGAATCAGTATAGTGTATATGAAAATGTCGAAGTACCGCTTTTGGCAAAGGGAATAGAGAAGAAAGAGCGTAAGAAAAAAGTTCTTTCCGCATTGGTGCAGGTTGGAATTCAGGATTTGTATAAGAAAAAGCCAAGTGAACTTTCGGGTGGGGAACAACAGCGGTGTGCAATTGCCAGAGCTTTGGTTATGGATACTCCTGTTGTACTTGCGGATGAACCGACAGGTTCTCTGGATAAAAACTCAGGCATTAAGGTTATGGAACTTTTAGAAGGACTGCATGAGCAGGGAAAGACCTTGATAATTGTAACACATGATATGGATATAGCAGAACATGCTGATCGTATAATACAGATTGAGGATGGAAAGATTGTTGCTGATACAAAAAAGAATTAAAAAATATTTATTATTGATAGGCGGAATTGTTATATTGCTTTCAGGTTGTGAAAAAAAAGAAAGTGATGATATGTTTGTGCTGGATCAGGAGGAAATGTCGATACAGGGAGAAGTTCAAAATAGTGAATTAGGGAAAAAAATGAAGGTACCGCAAAGCATCGATTGCAAGATGAAAACAGAAGATGCCGACTTACAAGCAATATTGATATCAGATAAGTCTGTCTGTATTCCAGATGTAGAACAACTTTATACAATGAAGTGCAGCAGAGAGAGACTGGATGCATCATACAAAAAGAAGATTTCAGAAGCAATATTTGGCGAAACAGTCCTGTATATATATGATGGCACCCCATTAATATCTGAATGTGATGAACAAATCCAATATTGCAAAAACAAGCAAAATATTTCGGATACCTTTTATAAACAATATTACCAGGCGAGTATTGAGGAGCTAGAGCAACAGAAAAAAACTGCACAGGAGATAAGAGAAAAGAATATTGATTTTTCGGCGGATCAGTACATTGGTATGATTAACGATCAAAAATATCTTCTTACATTTTATGGAAACGAAGACTATTGTGAATCCTTTGAACTAATGTTGTATCCGGAGAATTCAATGGAGAAATTTTTTGAGATTGATAACGGATATGGATTTGTTCAACCGACAGATATCTTGTCTGAAAATGAGTTGCTGTATTCGGATCTTTTGAATTATAGTGAAAATGAAGAAGATCTTTCAGCCGGGAATCGATGTAGTAAAACAATAGAGGAAGCGATAGATACCGCTTTGGGCTATGCTGGTGCATGTGTCTCATTGCCTGTTGATACGGGATGTGTAGAACCATTTTGTGTATCCTATATAAAGGGTGAAACAGAGGAAGAAGTACTTTTGTGTGATGGATATTCTATAACATTTCTTCCGAAAATTGAACAAGTTACTCCTTTTGTGTCAGATTTGTATTATGTAGAAAGTATAGCAGGTCAATATGACAACAGAAATGACAGCCAATCAAGCATTATGACAAATGGTTCAATATTACGCATTGTAATATCTTCGAAAGGTGTGGTTGGCATTGGTTGTGTAATGCCGGTGAAACAGGATGAAAAAGCGAAAAAAGTGGAACAGCTTTTAACGTGGGATGAGATTATGGAAGCCTTGAAAAATGGCTTGCCGGAATACATCAAAAAGCATGGTGCGTCATATTCGCAAATTGCATTTAATCATGTAGAACTAACATACTATTTAGAAGAAACAGAGGAGGGATATTGTTATATTCCTGTATGGCTTTTGGCAAATATTGATGCGCAGTTACAGGTTCCAGATCAGCTTATTCTACTGGATGCAAGAAATGGAAGATTTGTAGAAATAAAATAATATTCCAGATATACAAAATACAACTGCCCTATATAGAATAACATTGTGAAGATTTCGTTTTTCGATGTATATTGCCAGTAAATACAAATGCTTGTTTGATCCGTAGGTGAGTTAACACAGGAGTATTACGAATCAGGCATATGCATCGAATAGAATCGCAACAAGTTATCTGTATAGGGCAGTTTGGTTGTATGTAGGGAATCCCATGCTGTAGAGGAAAGCCCTCCACTATTTATAAAACTCCACCAGCTTGTCCATTCTTGCGGACATATTATCAAACAGCGCATTCACAATCGTGATCGCAGCCATAGATTCTACAACGACTACAGCGCGGGGACCGATGATCGGGTCATGTCTGCCACGGATCGATACATCGATATTTTCACCGGATTTGTTGATTGTTTTCTGTGTGCTGGCGATCGATGGTGTAGCCTTGAAATGACAGGTGAGTAACAGATCAGAACCGTCGCTGATTCCACCAAGGATTCCACCGGCATGGTTTGAGTTCTTATTTACAACACCATCTTCGATATGGAAACCATCATTATCATAAGAGCCGGTATTTTCGGATGCCATGACGCCATCCCCGATCTCAACCGCTTTTACGGCACCGATTGACATAAGGGCTTTGGCGAGATTTGCGTCTAATTTATCAAAGACCGGATCACCCAGACCGGCCGGAACACCGGATACGATACATTTGACAGTAGAACCGATCGAATCATTTTGTGCCATGATATCAGAAAGATATGCAGATGCAGCTTCGCAGCTTTTTGCATCCGGCATGTTCAGTTCATTCTTTGAGATATAGTCTGCATCAAAGTCGGCAGGGTCGGATACGATATCGCCGATCGATGAAACATAGGTTGTAAATGAGATATTTAATGTCTTTAAGATCTTTGCGGCGATCGCACCGGCGGCAACTCTGCCGATCGTCTCTCTGCCGGAGGAACGGCCGCCACCACGGTAATCGCGAAAACCATATTTCTGGTCGAAGGTATAATCAGCATGTCCCGGACGATAGTAGGTAGCGATGTCACCGTAATCGCCGGAGCGCTGGGAGGTGTTCCGAACCATCAGTGAGATCGGAGTGCCGGTGGTCTTTCCCTCGAATACACCGGAAAGGATCTCTACCTGATCGGATTCCTTTCTTGGAGTTGAGAACTGGGAGAAGCCCGGACGTCTGCGGTTTAAGTATACCTGAATATCATCCTCGGTAAGTGGAAGACCGGCAGGACAGCCGTCAACGACAACACCGAGTGCTTTTCCATGGGATTCGCCCCATGTAGTGATCTTGAATTTATTTCCAAATGTTGAACCTGACATAATATGTAATCTCCTTCATGTAGAATAAACACAGACAGCATGTTGCATTTGATGTATCTGTGTCAGATGCCGGAAGAACAGTATATTTATATTGCTCTTCATACCATCACGATGTTATTATATAGTAGTTGAAAAACAAAAAGCAACAGAAAATGCTTGTTATATAGTAGTTGAAAAACAAAAAATACGTTTTGTGCAGTAAAAACATAGAAAACCTTGATTTTAAAGTTGACACACCTTTGAAAGTGTGGTAGTCTGACAAAGGTCAGCCTGTACTTAGTTTAAGGAGTCTCCGTCCTTTTACCCAGTTCAGGCCAAGTATAATATTATGGAGGATTGTTATCATGATAACAAAAGAGCAGAAACAGGAAATCGTTGCTAAGTATGGCAAGGATGCAAATGACACAGGTTCAGCAGAAGTACAGATCGCACTTCTTACAGCAAGAATCAATGACTTAAACCAGCATTTCAAGGCTAATCCTAAGGATCACCATTCAAACCGTGGTCTGTTAAAGATGGTTGGTCAGAGAAGAAACATGCTTGCTTACTTAAAGAGCAAAGACATTGAGCGTTACAGAAAGCTGATCGAGAGCCTTGGCTTAAGAAAATAATTTCTGCATCACAGATAAGAAAGACAGGTTGTTCCAATGTACGTTGGGATGACCTGTTTTTTTTGGATTCAATCTTGTATTTGACATATGAGTATGCTAAACTTTAAGAGATTGCGGCATGGCAATTCGAGACTTCTACAAGCTGTATCTATAAGGTGCGTCTTGTAGTTGTTTCGAGCCTGCTGCGGTTAATAATAGAAAAACAGGAGAAAAGAAAATGAGCAAAGAATTCAAGACTTATTCTATGGACATTGCCGGCAAGACACTTCGTGTTGATATCGGCAGAGTAGCAGCACAGGCAAATGGCGCTGCATTTATGCATTATGGTGATACAACTGTATTATCAACAATCACTGCATCTGAGAAGCCAAGAGACGGAATCGACTTCTTCCCATTAAGCGTTGAGTATGAAGAGAAGATGTATGCAGTAGGAAAGATCCCTGGCGGATTCAACAAGAGAGAGGGAAAAGCATCTGAGAACGCAGTACTTACATCCCGTGTTATCGACCGTCCGATGCGTCCGTTATTCCCTAAGGATTACAGAAATGATGTTACATTAAATAACCTTGTTACATCTGTTGATCCTGAGTGCAGACCAGAGTTGGTTGCCATGCTTGGTTCTGCTATCGCAACTGCAATTTCAGATGTTCCATTCTGCGGACCATGTGCAATGACACAGGTTGGTATGATCGATGGAGAATTCATCATTAACCCATCTCAGAAACAGTGGGATGAGGGTGATTTGAAGCTTACAGTTGCATCTACAAGCACAAAGGTTATCATGATCGAGGCTGGTGCAAATGAGATTCCTGAAGACAAGATGATCGAAGCAATCTATAAGGCACATGATGTAAACCTTTCTATCATTGAATTCATCAACAAGATGGTAGAAGAAGTTGGTAAGCCAAAGCATGATTATGTAAGCTGCGCAATTCCGGAAGAATTATTTGCAGCTATGAAAGAGATCGTAACTCCTGCTGAGATGGAAGTCGCTGTATTTACAGATGAGAAGCAGGTAAGAGAAGAAAATATCAGACAGATCAGAGAGAAATTCGAAGAAGCATTTGCTGACAATGAAGAATGGCTTGCTCTGATCCCTGAAGCATTATATCAGTATCAGAAGAAGACAGTAAGAAAGATGATCTTAAAAGATCGTAAGAGACCGGATGGACGTGCGATCAACCAGATCAGACCACTTGCTGCAGAGGTTGATATCATCCCTAGAGTACATGGTTCTGCAATGTTCACTCGTGGACAGACACAGATCTGCGATATCGTAACACTTGCTCCATTATCAGAGATCCAGAAGATCGATGGATAGATGAGAATGTAGTATCCAAGAGATACATGCATCACTATAATTTCCCATCATATTCTGTAGGTGAGACAAAGGTATCCAGAGGACCGGGACGTCGTGAGATCGGACATGGTGCACTTGCTGAACGTGCATTACTTCCTGTATTACCATCTATAGAAGAGTTCCCATATGCGATCCGTGCCGTATCTGAGACATTTGAGTCAAATGGTTCTACTTCCATGGCATCTACTGTGCATCCTGTATGTCACTGATGGCTGCCGGTGTACCATTAAAGTCAATGGTTGCAGGTATTTCCTGTGGTCTGGTTACAGGTGATACAGATGATGATTATGTAGTATTAACAGATATTCAGGGTCTGGAAGATTTCTTCGGAGATATGGACTTCAAGGTAACAGGTACTTATAAGGGTATCACAGCAATCCAGATGGATATCAAGATCCACGGACTGACAAGACCGATTGTAGAAGAAGCTATCGCAAGAACAAGAGAAGCAAGATTATTCATTATGGATGGCGTTATGAGCAGTGCAATTCCTGCACCAAGAACACATGTTAATGAATTTGCTCCAAAGATCGTTCAGATCAAGATCGATCCTGATAAGATCGGTGAAGTAATTGGTCAGAGAGGAAAGACGATCAATACGATCATCGAGGAGACAGGCGTTAAGATCGATATCGATGATGACGGAAACGTATCTGTATGTGGCGTTGAACAGGAGAGCATGGACAAGGCTATGAACATGATCAAAATGATCGTTGAGCCACTTGTTGTTGGTGATGACTACAAGGGTAAGGTTGTTAAGATCCTTGACTGTGGCGCAATCGTTTCACTTGCACCAAACAAAGATGGTCTGATCCACATTTCAAAGCTTTCTGACAAGAGAGTTGCAAAGGTAGAAGACGTTGTAAATGTAGGCGACGACGTTGTTGTTAAGGTTATCAAGATCGACGAAAGAGCTGGACGTATCAGCCTCAGCTTAAAGGACGTAGAGAATAAATAAAAAACAAAAAATATACAGGAGGGTATGTGTGTGAAATACGGACATTTTGATGAAGCCAAAAAAGAATATGTAATAGACAGACCGGATACTCCTGCACCTTGGGCGAACTACCTTGGTTCGCCTGCCTATGGTGCGATTATCTCCAATAATGCAGGTGGTTACAGCTTTGAAAAGAGTGGTGCGAACGGAAGAATCATCCGTTACATCTTCAACAGCTTTGACCAGCCGGGAAGATATGTATACTTAAGAGATGACGATACTTCAGATTTCTGGTCAGCATCCTGGCAGCCGGTAGGCAAGAGCCTGAATGAATACAAGAGCGAGTGTCATCACGGAACTGCTTATACCAATATCATGGCAGATTATTCCGGTATCCATTCTGAGGTACTTTATTATGTACCGCTGGATAAGACACATGAGGTATGGAATGTAACTCTTACAAACAAATCCAATAAGACCAGACATCTGTCTGCGATCGGTTTCTGTGAATTTACAAACGACTGCAACTATGAGCAGGATCAGGTAAACTTACAGTATACATTATTTATTTCAAGAACCTACTACAGAGATCAGAAAATCCTTCAGGTAATCAATGAGAATGTAGTGAATGATTCAGTGGATGGAAATGCTGTAAACAAGCGTTTCTTCGGACTTGCAGGCAGTGAAGTTGCTTCTTACTGTGGAGATAAAGAAGAATTCCTTGGTATGTATCACACATATGCTGATCCGGTTGCTGTTATCAATGGTGACTGTGGTAATAAATTAAATTATAACGAGAATTCCTGTGGTGCACTTCAGACAAAGATCACACTTGAGCCGGGCGAATCAAAGACATTTTCATTTATTCTTGGCATGAAGGATGAAGCTACAGCAAATGAGATCATGAAAGCCTATGAAGATGAGAAGACCTGTGCTGCAGAGCTTCAGGAGCTGATCGATTACTGGCATGGCAAGTTAGATAACTTCCAGGTTAAGACACCGAGCGAGTCATTTAACAACATGATCAATACATGGAATTCTTATCAGTGCTTTATGACCTTTATCTGGTCAAGAGCTGCATCCTTTACATACTGTGGCCTGAGAAACGGTTATGGCTACAGAGATACCGTACAGGATATTCAGGGTATCATCCATCTTGCACCGGAAATGGCGCTGGAAAAGATTCGTTTCATGTTATCCGCTCAGGTAGATAATGGTGGCGGACTTCCGCTGGTTAAGTATACACACAACCCTGGTCATGAGGATACACCGGATGATCCATCTTATGTAAAAGAGACCGGACATCCTGCATATCGTGCAGATGATGCATTATGGTTATTCCCGACCATTTACAAATATATCGCAGAGTCAGGTAATATCGGCTTTATAGATGAGGTTATCCCATTTGCAAATAAGGATGAAGGAACTGTATACGAGCATTTGAAGAGAGCAATCGACTTCTCTATGAACCGTCTGGGTGATAATGGAATGCCTGCAGGACTTCATGCGGACTGGAACGACTGCTTAAGACTTGGCAAGCGTGGAGAATCTACATTTGTAGCAATGCAGCTTTATTATGCAATGACTGTAATTAAGTATTTTGCAGAGTTAAAAGATGATGCAGATTATATTGACTATATCAATGAGATCCAGTATAAGATGGGTAACACCATTCAGGAGAAATGCTGGGAAGATGACCGTTATATCCGTGGATATAAAGAGGGCGGTATGGTGATCGGTTCCAAGAATGATCCTGAAGCAAGCATGTGGCTGAACCCTCAGTCATGGGCAGTTATCAGCGGTCTTGCTACCAGAGAGCAGAGCGAGCTTGCACTGGAATCCGTTCACAGAGAATTAAATACACCATATGGTGTCAGACTGATGTTCCCTCCATATAAGGAGCATGCGTTTGACGGAGCGTTAATGCTTCTGTTCAATGCAGGAACAAAGGAGAATGCAGGTATCTTCTCACAGCCACAGGGCTGGATCATCCTGCTGAAGCATTGATGGGACATGGTAATCGTGCATTTGAATACTTTGACGAGAGTTCACCGGCATCTATGAATGATAAGGCCGAGGTTCGTAAGTTAGAGCCTTACTGCCATGGTCAGTTCACGGAGTCAGTTGGAAGTCCTTATGAAGGCCGTTCCCATGTTCACTGGCTGACAGGAACAGCATCTACCTGTATGGTTGGATGTGTTGAGGGTATTATGGGTATGCGTCCTGATTTCTACGGAATTAAGATCGCACCTGCAGTACCATCTGACTGGAAAGAGTTCGATATCACAAAGAACTATCGTGGCAAGAAGTTAAATATTCATGTTACAAATCCGAACGGACATGAAAGTGGCTGCCAGAGCATGACTGTAAATGGAAAGGTAATGGAAGATAACTACATTCGGTTTGATGAACTGGATGATGTAAATGAGATTACACTCGTTATGTAATTTATGAATAATTTCATATAAAGTATCAAACAATAGGCAGGAAGAAATGAAAAAATCTTCCTGCCTGTTATTTTTTTGCAAAAAAGTTATGGTTGAATGGAAAAGCAAAAATGATATTCGATTTATACAGGCGGAACATTTCTGACTATAAGAAAGGAAGTCGTTTACATGGATCAGGAATTAAAAAGACAGGACCTCATTGTAGAAAATGGTCAGATCATCATAAATGGAAACAAAGAAAAATATAATATATTGTTACTTGATATCATTGGGGAGATTGAGGGACATGTCAGTCTGCCGTCCGATACCAAGACTACAAAATATGAGCATATATTGCCGGAGCTTGCGGTTGTTCAGGATGACGAAAGCATCAAAGGTGTACTCGTATTATTAAATACAGTAGGCGGGGATGTAGAAGCAGGCCTTGCAATAGCAGAGATGCTGGCATCAATCAGCAAACCGGTTGTTACACTGGTGCTTGGAGGGAGTCATTCGATCGGTGTGCCGCTTGCGGTATCAGGTAATGTATCATTTATCGTACCGACAGCAACGATGGTTGTGCATCCTCTCAGAGTATCCGATACCGTGCTAGGTGTGAGACAAAATTACGAATATATCGAACGGATGCAGGACCGAATCATACAGTTTACGTCTTGTCATTCCAAGATCGGTGAAGATTCATTAAGATCGATCATGTTCAATACACAGGAATTATCCAAAGATATCGGTTCGGTTCTTGTTGGAAAAGAAGCGGTCGAATGCGGCATTATTGACAGGATCGGAGGAATATCGGCTGCATTAAACAAACTCTATGACTTGATAAATTGATGGAATGATAGTAAAATAGGCTGGTGGTTCGTTTTTTTTACGGCTATTGGCCGGTACATAGAAAAACGGTATAGATAGAGAAAACAATAAAACAGTGCTGGTTATACAGCGGATTGGAGCAATTATGTCACTATTAGAATCAATCATTATGGGAATCATTCAGGGAGCAACCGAGTTCCTTCCCGTCAGCAGTTCAGGACATCTCGCAATCTTTAAGAACATGTTTCATGTAAATACAGATACAGGCATCATGTTTGATATCCTGCTTCATTTTGGCACACTGGTTGCCATCTTTATTGTGTATTGGAAGGATATTGTTGAACTGATCGTAGAAGGATTTACGATTATCGGTCTTGCCTGCTGCAATGTAGGGAGATTTTTTGCAAATCTGTTTTCCAAGGAGAAGAAACCATATCGTAAGATCATTGAAACGGAATACCGTAAATTCGTAATGCTTGTTATTTTATCAACACTTGTAACTATGGTGATCGCACTTCCGTTTGAGAGTAAGATTGAAAATGCCGGAAATACTTTATTAGTTCCGGGATTTTGTCTCTGTATCACATCTGTGATTTTATTTATTGCTGATCGTGTTCAGAAGGGCAATAAAGGACCGGCAGAGGCTACATATAAGAATTCGTTATTTATCGGTCTGGCTCAGGGTATTGCAACTCTTCCCGGTATTTCCAGATCGGGCTCTACGATCACAGCAGGTCTTGCATGTGGATTCAACAGAGAATTTGCAGTAAAATATTCATTCATCATGTCGATTCCGACAATTCTTGGAGCATGTATTCTTCAGATCCCGGATCTGGCAGGTGCAAGTCTTACCGGATCAGAGATCCTGAATTATGTGATCGGTATGATCGTTGCGGGCGTTGTAGGCTTTCTTTGTATCAAAGTGATGCTGAAATCAGTAAAGAACAATAAATTCAAGGGATATTCCATTTATTGTTTATGCGCAGGTGTGATATCTGTCATTTATTATTTTGTACGTTAATTTAAGTAAGTAAGTGGGAGAAGAAAATGGCTGAAACCAGAAAGAAAAACGGGACGGCAAAACAGAACGGAACGACCAGAGCCACCGGTGGAACCGGGAAAAATGGTACGGGGAAAAAAAATAGTACAGCTAAAAGGTCAAATACAGTATCGAACCCAAATACATCAAAAAAACAGATGGAACAACAGATAGAAGAAGATAACAGGGAAGTACGTCTGGAAGTAATCCTGTTAGTCATTCTTGCTTTTTCCATATTCTTGATGATCGCTAACTTTGGCAAATGTGGAAAGGTCGGCGATGCAATATCCGGTTTCCTGTTTGGTGTGATCGGATTTGCCGAATACATATTTCCGGTATATCTTTTTATATCATCGGCATTTATTATTTCCAATCTTGGTAATAAAAAGGTTAGAAATGAAGTAATCTATATCGGTGTGGTTCTGATGATCATATCGATGATCAGCCAGATGATCTTCACAACCGATTATTTATCTGTAAAACAGTTATATCTGGATGGATATAAGGAGCATATGGGCGGTGGAATTATCTGTGGCGGTTTGTTCTTTATTTTCAGAAATACGATCGGTATCGTGGGCGTAACACTGGTAATGATCCTTGGTGCGCTTGTTATGTTTGTCCTGATCACGGGAATCTCAGTGATCGATACATTTAAGGATCTGATCAACAGCTTTTACAGGGAAGAAGAATATGAGGAACCGGAGCAGGAGTGCAGACCGGTTAAAAAGAATAAGAAAAAGTCCGGAAAGTCCGGAAACAGCCAGGTAAGGCTTGAGAACCTGAAGGTCTATGAAAGCGGTGAAAAGCAAAAGGGCAAAGCGAAGGACTTCTTTGAGAATGAGGATGAGATTCATGAAATAAATGTACCGGATGACGATTTTCTTACATTTAATAATGATGTAGAGAAGATTGTACTTCATGATGAAAGAGAAGAACAGATACCGGTATCGTTTGCGAAGAAAACGTCGGTTACAAAGAGCAGGAGAAAATCAGAACCTGCTCCTGTAGAAACGGCAGCCGGTGTTTCGTCGGCAGTTCCTATGGGTGATACACAGGAGATTCCTGTTCAGCAGACAAAAGACATCTTTGATGCAGAATTTGAGGATGAAGAAGATGTTCTTTCCGGTGCGATCAATGGAAATGAGCATCCGGAGGTTGTCAGTGTGATACCGGATGATTATGATCCGGATATGGATTCTGCGTTTTCCAGTGTGACAGGAAAGACAGAGAACTCTCAGACGGTGAAGAAGCATGCACCGGCGGCAGACAAGCCCGGACAGAAGAACTATAAAGAGGGAGCAAAGTATAAATTTCCGGGATCCAATCTTCTGGCACAGCCGCCGAAGAATCACAATGCGAACCGGGATGCACAGGTACGTTCTACAGCGATCAAGTTGAAGAATACATTGGAAAACTTTGGTGTTAATGTTACGATCACAAATTATAGCTGCGGACCGGCGGTTACCCGGTTTGAAATGCAGCCGGAGCAGGGCGTTAAGGTCAGTAAGATCCTTGGTCTTGCCGATGATATCAAGTTAAATCTTGCAGCCGCGGATATTCGTATCGAAGCTCCGATCCCCGGCAAGGCAGCGATCGGAATCGAAGTACCAAACAAAGAAAATTCAATTGTTGCATTTCGCGAACTGGTGGAATCGGATAATTTCAAGAATTCCAAATCCAACATCGCATTTGCAGTCGGTAAAGATATCAGTGGACAGGTTATTGTTACGGATATAGCCAAGATGCCGCATCTGCTGATCGCCGGCGCCACAGGCTCCGGTAAATCGGTCTGTATCAATACGCTGATAATGAGTATCTTATATAAGGCAAAACCGGAAGAAGTAAAACTGATCATGATCGATCCGAAGATGGTAGAGCTTGCCTGTTATAATGGCATTCCACATCTGCTGATCCCGGTTGTAACCGATCCGAAGAAGGCATCCGGTGCACTGAACTGGGCGGTAGAGGAAATGACCAGAAGATATCAGATGTTTGCAGAATGTGGAGTCAGAAATATACAGGGATATAATGACAAAGTAGAACAGGCACTTGCTTCCGGATCAGTAGATGATGAGAAACTTAAGAAAATGCCGACGATCGTTGTGATTGTGGACGAGCTTGCCGACCTGATGATGGTTGCTCACGGAGAAGTGGAAGACGCGATTGTCCGTTTGTCACAGCTTGCCAGAGCGGCAGGTATCCATCTGGTTATAGCAACTCAGCGTCCATCGGTAGATGTTATTACCGGTCTGATCAAGGCAAATGTTCCATCGAGAATTGCATTCGCTGTATCATCCGGTGTAGATTCCAGAACCATCTTAGATATGAATGGTGCAGAGAAGCTTCTCGGTAAGGGTGATATGTTATTTTATCCGACCGGTTATCCAAAACCGGTTCGTGTACAGGGAGCTTTTGTTTCTGATGAAGAAGTGTCAGCCGTTGTGGAGTATCTGAAGAAACAGAACGGTGTCGGAACGTATGATGATGATATATCTAAGTCTATTACACAGACCGGAGCGGCCGGTGCACCCGGTATGAGCGGTGGAAGTGAAAAGGATGATTATTTTGTAGAAGCCGGACGCTTTATCATTGATAAAGAAAAGGCCTCGATCGGAATGCTGCAGCGTGCGTTTAAGATCGGCTTTAACCGTGCGGCACGTATCATGGATCAGCTTGCAGGTGCCGGGGTTGTAGGTCCGGAGGAGGGCACAAAGGCAAGAAAGATACTTATGACGCAGGAAGAATTTGACGAATATATAGATAATAATTTATAATACAGATTCAAATGATATTTATACAGGGAAAATGCCGGTGAAGGGATATAGCGTGCATAGGCAGATTTTACCTGCTATAGGATAAAATTACACTCAGGGAGGACATATTAAATGTTAAACGACATCGAAATTGCACAGCAGGCAGAGATGAAGAATATAAAGGAGGTTGCAGCAAAGCTTGACATCAAAGAAGATGATATCGAGATGTATGGCAAATATAAAGCAAAGTTGTCAGATGAGCTGATCGCTTCCGTACAGAAAAATGAGAATGGTAAGCTGATCTTAGTTACAGCGATCAATCCGACTCCTGCAGGAGAGGGCAAGACAACGATCACAGTCGGACTTGGTGAAGCTATGGGCAGACTGAACAAGAAAGCGGTTATCGCACTTCGTGAACCATCACTTGGTCCGTGCTTTGGTATCAAGGGCGGTGCTGCCGGCGGCGGATATGCACAGGTAGTACCGATGGAGGAGCTGAATCTTCATTTTACTGGTGATTTCCATGCGATCACATCTGCAAACAATCTGCTTGCAGCAATGATGGATAACCATATTCATCAGGGAAATGCACTCGGCATTGATGTGAACCGTATCGTATTTAAAAGATGTATGGATATGAATGACCGTGCGCTGCGTCATACCGTGATCGGACTTGGAAAGCGTGTAGATGGTGTGCCAAGAGAAGATGGCTTCGTGATCACGGTTGCATCAGAGATCATGGCGATCCTTTGTCTGGCAGCGGATTTCAATGACCTGAAGGAAAGACTTGGCAGGATCATTGTTGCTTATAATTACCAGAACGAGCCTGTAACAGCAAAGGATCTGAAAGCGGTTGGTGCTATGGCTGCACTCTTAAAGGATGCCATCAAGCCGAATATGATCCAGACGTTGGAACATACACCTGCACTTGTGCATGGTGGACCATTTGCAAATATCGCACATGGCTGTAACAGTGTAATCGCAACAAAGACAGCATTAAAGCTGGCAGACTATGTAATTACAGAGGCTGGATTCGGAGCAGATCTTGGTGCAGAGAAGTTCTTTGATATCAAGTGCCGTATGAACGGACTGAAGCCGGATGCAGTTGTTCTGGTTGCGACCGTAAAGGCATTGAAGTACAACGGCGGTGTACCGAAGACAGAGCTTGGTCAGGAGAATCTGGAGGCATTAAAGAAAGGTATCGTAAACCTTGAAAAGCACATCGAGAATCTTCAGAAGTATCAGGTTCCTGTTGTCGTTACTTTAAACCGTTTCATCACAGACACAGATGCGGAACTTGCGTTTGTGGAGAAATTCTGTAAGGACAGAAACTGTGATTTCGCTCTTGCAAATGTATGGGAAAAAGGCGGCGAAGGCGGTATCGAGCTTGCAAATGCAGTATTAAATACACTTGAGAACAAAAAGAGTGATTTTAAAGTATTATATAAAGATGAGCTGTCAATTAAAGAAAAGATCTCATGCATTGCAACAGAGATCTATGGTGCAGCAAATGTAACATACAGTCCGGAAGCAGATCGTGCGATCGCTAAGATTGAAGAGATGGGATTTGGAAACTTCCCTGTATGTATGGCAAAGAATCAGTATTCACTTTCGGATGATCCAAAGAAGCTTGGAAGACCGGAAGGATTTGATATTAATATCCGTGAAGTATATGTCAGTGCAGGTGCCGGCTTTGTGGTCGCAATCACAGGTACGATTATGACAATGCCTGGTCTGCCTAAGGTGCCGGCTGCTGAAAATATCAGTGTAAATGATGATGGTGTAATTTGCGGATTATTCTAAGGAGGAATAAATCAAATATGGCTCAACTGATTGATGGAAAAGCAATATCAAAACAGATAAAAGATGAATTAAAGGAACAGGTTGCAGAGCTTTCAGCAAAAGGTGTAAAGATCTGTCTGGCAGTTATCCAGGTAGGAAATGATCCGGCATCTTCCGTATATGTCGGCAATAAGAAAAAGGCATGTGCCTATATCGGCATTGATTCTTTGTCTTATGAGCTTCCGGAAGAGACAACGGAGGAAGAACTGTTAGAACTGATCGATAAATTGAATAAGGACGATGCTGTAAATGGAATTCTGGTACAGCTTCCGGTTCCAAAACATATCGATGAGGACAAGATCATTAAAGCAATCTCACCATTAAAGGATGTTGATGGCTTCCATCCGATGAGCGTTGGAGCATTAAGTATCGGTCAGCCTGGATTTGTATCCTGTACACCGGCTGGTGTGATCCAGCTCTTAAAGCGTTCCGGAATCGAGATCGCAGGAAAAGAATGTGTCGTGATCGGCAGAAGCAATATCGTAGGCAAACCGATGGCTATGCTGTTATTACGCGAGAATGGAACGGTTACGATCTGTCATTCAAAGACAAAGGATCTGAAAGAGGTATGTAAGCGTGCAGATATTCTTGTAGTTGCGATCGGCAGACCGAAGATGATCGATGCATCCTATATCAAAGAGGGCGCAACCGTGATCGATGTCGGAATACACAGAGATGAGAATAACAAATTATGCGGCGACGTTGATTTTGAATCAGCAAGCAAGGTTGCAGGAGCAATTACTCCTGTACCGGGTGGAGTTGGTCCTATGACGATCGCAATGCTTATGCATAACTGTGTAGATTCGATCAATATAAAATAACCTGAGGAAAGAACATATATGAAAGTATTGATGGTATCATTGGGCTGCGATAAGAACCTTGTGGACAGTGAGGTAATGCTCGGACTTCTGCATAAGGCAGGACATGAGATCACAAATGATGAACATGAGGCAGAGGCAGTTGTTATCAATACCTGTGCATTTATCAAAGATGCGCAGGAAGAAAGTATTAATACGATAATAGAATACGGAGAGCTGAAGAAGACAGGATCATTAAAGAAGCTGATCGTTACCGGCTGCCTGTCACAGCGGTATAAGGACGATATTCTTGCAGAACTGCCGGAGATTGATACAATTGTCGGAGCTGCAAATTATGATGCGATCGTGGATGCAATCGGATCTGAAGAAGAACATTCCTTTGTTACAGATATCAATTATATGCCGGAGGCAGTTGGCGGACGTATCGTTACAACCGGAGCTTCAATGGCATATTTAAAGATCGCAGAAGGCTGTGGCAAGATGTGTACTTATTGTGCGATTCCATATATCAGAGGAAAGTACAGAAGTATTCCGACGGAACAGCTTCTGGCATCTGCAAAAGAGCTTGCTGCACAGGGAGTAAAAGAACTAATCCTTGTTGCACAGGAAACAACACTCTATGGAGTGGATCTGTATGGCGAAAAGACACTTCCGAAATTATTACATGAACTCTGCAAGATCGAGGAAATCCAGTGGATACGTTTGATGTACTGCTATCCGGAGGAGATCACAGACGAGCTGATCGATACGATCGCGGAGGAAGAAAAAGTCTGTCATTATCTCGATATACCGATTCAGCATTCAGAAGATCCTGTATTGCGACGCATGGGAAGACGTACCTGTAAAAAGGATATTGTAGAATTGATCGCAAAGCTTCGGATCCGGATTCCTGATATTGCGATCCGTACAACGCTGATCGCAGGATTTCCCGGTGAAACAGAAGCGGATCATGAAGCGCTTATGGAGTTTGTGAATGAGTCGGAATTTGACCGCCTGGGTGTATTTACATATTCACCGGAGGAAGGGACTCCGGCAGCATCATTTCCTGATCAGATTGAAAATGAGGTTGCAGAAAAATGGCGGGATGATATAATGGCATTGCAGCAGGAAGTATCATACGACAAGAATCAGGAGCTGCTTGGCAAGAGTCTTACAGTACTGATCGAAGGCTATGTTGCAGAAGACGATGTATATGTCGGAAGAACTTATCGGGATGCGCCCGATGTAGATGGTATGGTATTTGTTGATGCACCGTATGAGCTGATGTCCGGCACCTTTGTACAGGTTCGGATCACAGATGCAAATGAATATGATCTGACAGGGGAGATGATAGAATGAATTTACCAAACAAATTAACAATATTGAGAGTTATAATGATTCCATTTTTTGTTGTGTTTATGTATCTTGATTTTGCAGCAGCCAAATGGATTGCGCTTGGTATCTTTATCGCTGCAGCGATCACGGATACATTAGATGGACAGATCGCAAGAAGATGTAATCTGGTCACAACATTTGGAAAATTCATGGATCCGTTAGCAGACAAGCTTCTGGTATGTTCTGCAATGATCGCACTGGTCGATCAGGGACGGATTCCTGCATGGATCGTTATTATCATCATTGCGAGAGAATTTATCATTAGCGGATTCCGGCTGATTGCAGCAGAAAAGGGTGTTGTTATTGCGGCTGGTATCTGGGGCAAATTAAAGACTGTTGTCCAGATGGTCATGGTTTGTTTCCTGATCGGTAATCTTGGTGGAAAAGTGATATTTGTAATCGAACAGGTGCTGATCTACGCTGCACTTGTATTAACGATCATTTCACTGATCGATTATCTGGTATCAAACAAAAATGTCCTGAAGGATTAATATAAAGTTAAAAGCTGTATAGTTATGAACAACTAACCACAAAACAGACAATTATGGGGAAAATGGGGTATTTTCTGACAATTACTTCCACTTTCCCCTTTTGTTTTTTAAGTAAAAATAGCAGGGATGTCCGATTGTTAAAAAGTGCTGAAAAAACTGTGTCGTAATGATAATTTTACTTGAAATAAATTCGTAAAGGCTTTACAATAAAATCGGCATAAATTTGGAATTACTTTTATGTAACTCCTAAAAATAAATTTAATGGAGGACTAGAAATGAGCAACAAACTCACCCTGTCAGCAAGCGATAGAATTAATGCATTGCTTGATGACGCAAGCTTTGTTGAAATCGGTGCTTATGTGAAAGCAAGAAATACTGATTTTAACATTCAGGATAAGGATACTCCAAAAGATGGTGTTATCACCGGATATGGTGTTATCAATGGCAATTTAGTGTATGTATACAGTCAGGACGCTAAAGTTTTAGGCGGTTCTGTTGGTGAGATGCATGCTAAGAAGATTGCAAAAATTTATGATATGGCTATGAAGATGGGTGCACCTGTCATCGGTATGATCGACTGTGCAGGACTCAGACTTCAGGAAGCTACAGATGCACTGAATGCATTTGGTGAAGTATATGGCAAGCAGGTTATGGCTTCAGGTGTTATTCCTCAGATCACAGCTGTTTTTGGTGCATGTGGCGGCGGTGCTTCCCTTGTTCCATCATTATCAGACTTCACTTTCATGACAAAGGAAGGTGCAAAGTTATTTGTAAATTCTCCAAACGCTTTAGCAGAGAACAATATTACAAAGTTAGATACTTCCGCAGCTGATTATGTAAGTGAGAATACAGCAAATGTAGATGGTGTATTTGAGACAGAAGAAGAATTACTTGGTATGATCCGTGCATTGGTTGAGGTTCTTCCAAGCTGTAATCTGGACGACAAGGAAGCTTCTGCAAATGACAATCCAAACAGAATTATCCCAAATCTTGATTCTTACAAGAACGATCCAAGAGCAGTGATCCAGAATATTGCCGATGATTCTCTTGTGCTTGAGATGAAGAAGGAATATGCAGGAGATGTTGTTACAGCTCTGATCCGTATGGATGGTATCACAGTTGGATGTGTTGGTAATCAGGAAGATACGATCACAACAGCGGGTGCATATAAAGCAGAAGAATTTGTAGATTTCTGTGATGCATTTAACATTCCTGTTCTTACACTTGTAAATGTAACAGGTTTTGCTGCAACAGTTGAAGAAGAGAAGACCATCTCAAAGGCTCTTGCAAAACTTACAAATGCATATGCAGATGCAACAGTTCCAAAGGTTACGGTTGTTATGGACAAGGCCTATGGAACAGCATATACGGTTATGAACTCCAAGGCAATCGGAGCTGATATGGTATATGCATGGCCGGATGCAGTGATCGGTACTATGGATCCTGAGATGGCAGTTAAGATCATGTATGAAGATGAACTTGCAGCAGCAGACGACAAGCTTGCCTTCATCAAGGAGAAGAAAGCAGAATATGTTGCAGCTCTTTCAGGAGCAGCTTCGGCAGCATCCAGAGGATATATCGATGATATCATCGAGCCTGATGCTACAAGAAAGAGAGTGATCGCAGCGATCCAGATGCTCCTTTCAAAGGAAGAGATGAGACCTTATAAGAAACACGGTACTATATAAAAGGAGTGACAACTAAATGAAGAAAAAATTATTATTAATAGTTTCTATGTTAGCTGTTACTTTTATGTTTGCCGGATGTAGTGCTTCTGATGATAACGGAGTAAAATTTGCTTATAACGATCAGGAGATCGCTCAGGTAGCAAAAGATGCCTGTGAGACATATCAGAAATATGCAAGCGCAGATGAGACCTATAACTATGTTATAGAAGCAGGCGAGGATGCAGGGGTTTCTGAAAATGAGATAGAAGCAGTCAAGTCATTCCGTAATATCGGTGATGAGTGCGGTGAGTTTAAAGATTTTACAGGTGAATACAAGATTACAGAGACAGAAGGAAATGTAATCGTTACTCTTTATGCTGACTGTACAGAAAAAGAAGCGTTGATCAAGGTAACATTTGTAGACAACAGTGCAACATATAACTTACAGAGATATCAGTTAATGAATCAGTATGGTTACAGTGAAGAGCAGGCTGATGAAGCCCTTTCTTCACAGGGTATGTACCCATATAAGTCAACTGATGTTGAGATTGCAGCAAACATGACATTTGAAGATAAGATGAAGGCAGCCGGAACCAACACCCTGATCGGTATGGCAACTGTATTCGTTGTTCTTATCTTTATATCATTTATCATCTATCTGTTAAAATTTGTTCCCGGCTTCTTTGATAAAGAAGCAAAAGCAGCCAAGAAGGCAGCTAAAAAAGCAGAAGAAGCAGCTAAGGCAGAGCCTGTTGCTGAGACAAAGGAAGAAGATGCAGGATCTGCACCGGCAGGACAGATTGTTGACATCGTTAAAACAGAAACAGGTGAAAGCGTAATGAATGATTCTGAACTGGTTGCAGTTATCACAGCCGCAGTTGCTGCTGCATCAGCAGGACAGAATGCATATACAACGTATCCAAGCAAAGATAAGCTTGTGACACGTCCGATCAGACGTATTAAGAGATAATAATAGGAGGATATATCGATGAAGAATTATAGAATTACAGTAAATGGTACATCATATGATGTTTCAGTTGAAGAATTAGCAGGTGGCGTTGCCCCTGTAGCAGCACCAGTTGCAGCAGCTCCTGTAGCAGCACCGGCACCAGCGGTAGCACCGGCAGCTAAGTCAGCGGGCGCAGGTTCCATTAAGGTTGCTTCTCCGATGCCTGGCAAGATCCTTGATGTTAAGGCAAATGTTGGTGATGCAGTTAAGAAGGGACAGGTTATTCTGATCCTTGAAGCTATGAAGATGGAAAACGAAGTTGTTGCTCCGGA
Source organism: Clostridium sp. AM54-37XD (assembly GCF_003478225.1). Classification (NCBI taxonomy): domain Bacteria; kingdom Bacillati; phylum Bacillota; class Clostridia; order Eubacteriales; family Clostridiaceae; genus Clostridium; species Clostridium sp. AM54-37XD. The sequence goes on along the minus strand of NZ_QUEV01000004.1, from coordinate 8,860 downwards.
AGATGGTACAGTAGCAAGCATCGACGTTGCATCAGGTGCAACTGTTGAAGCAGGAGATACATTAGCAACTCTGAACTAATGCTGTACTTGTATAAATCTGATAGGAGGAACGACTAAATGAGTAGTATAGTTGACGTATTGTCAAATTTAGCAAATCAGACAGGTTTTGCAAGTCTTGACTGGAAAAATTACGTTATGATCCTTGTAGCGTTCGTTTTCATGTTCCTTGCAATTAAGTTTGGTTTTGAGCCACTTCTTCTGGTACCAATCTCATTTGGTATGTTACTTGTTAACATGTTTCCAGATATAATGGCAGAAGGCGGATTATTACATTACTTCTACATGTTGGATGAATGGAGTATTCTTCCTTCACTGATCTTCATGGGTGTAGGTGCCATGACAGATTTTGGCCCGTTGATCGCAAACCCTGCAAGCTTTCTTCTTGGAGCTGCAGCACAGTTCGGTATCTACGGCGCATATTTCCTTGCTTTCCTGATGGGATTCAATGGTAAGGAAGCAGCAGCTATTTCTATTATCGGTGGTGCAGATGGTCCTACATCTATCTTCCTTGCCGGTAAACTTGGAATGGGTGGAACATTACTTGGACCAATCGCAGTAGCAGCATATTCTTATATGTCACTGGTTCCGATCATCCAGCCACCTATTATGAAAGCACTTACAACAAAGAAAGAGCGTCTGGTCAGAATGCCACAGCTTCGTCCTGTAACCAAGCTGGAAAAGATTCTTTTCCCAATTATCGTTACAGTCGTAGTTGTTCTGATCCTTCCTACAACAGCACCACTGGTTGGTATGCTGATGTTAGGTAACCTGTTCCGTGAGTGTGGTGTTGTAAAACAGCTTACAGAGACAGCATCCAATGCTATGATGTATATCGTAGTTATCTTACTTGGTACATCTGTTGGTGCAAGTACAAGTGCAGAAGCTTTCTTAAAGATCAGTACTTTAAAGATCGTATTACTTGGTCTGATCGCATTTGCATTCGGTACAGCAGCCGGTGTATTATTTGGTAAGTTAATGTGTCTGGTAACAAAGGGTAAGGTTAATCCGCTGATCGGTTCAGCCGGTGTATCTGCCGTACCTATGGCAGCCAGAGTTTCTCAGAAGGTAGGTTCCCAGTATGATCCTACGAACTTCCTTCTGATGAATGCAATGGGACCAAATGTTGCAGGTGTTATCGGTACAGCAGTTGCAGCAGGAACATTCCTTGCAATCTTTAATGTACAGTAATGATCATAATCATATGAGAATATATTCAGGAGGTTCGAAATGGCAGAAAAGAAACCGGTTAAGATTACCGAAACTGTATTACGTGATGCGCATCAGTCACTGATCGCTACCCGTATGACAACAGAACAGATGCTTCCAATCATCGATAAGATGGATAAGGTTGGATATCATTCTGTTGAGTGCTGGGGTGGCGCTACATTCGATGCATGTCTCAGATTCCTTAAGGAAGATCCATGGGAGAGACTTAGAAAATTAAGAGATGGTTTTAAGAATACAAAGCTTCAGATGTTATTCAGAGGTCAGAACATTCTTGGTTACCGTCATTATGCAGATGATGTAGTTGAATATTTTGTTCAGAAGTCAATCGCAAACGGTATTGACATTATCAGAATTTTCGACTGCTTAAATGATATCAGAAACCTTGAAACTGCTGTTAAAGCATGTAACAAGGAAAAAGGTCATGCACAGGTTGCACTTTCCTATACATTAGGTGATGCTTATACACTTGATTACTGGAAAGATATGGCTAAGAGAATTGAGGATATGGGTGCAGATTCTATCTGTATCAAGGATATGGCAGGTCTTCTTGTTCCATATAAGGCAACAGAACTTGTTCAGGCATTAAAGGAAGGTTCTTCCCTTCCAATCCAGCTTCACACACACTATACATCAGGTGTAGCTTCCATGACATACATGAAGGCTGTTGAAGCAGGATGTGATATCATTGATACAGCAATTTCACCATTAGCACTTGGTACAAGCCAGCCTGCAACAGAAGTTATGGCTAAGACATTTGAAGGCACACCATATGATCCTGGATTTGATCAGAACCTTCTCGCTGAGATCGCTGATTACTTCAGACCATTAAGAGAAGAGTGGATTAAGTCCGGTCTTCTGAATCCAAAGGTTCTTGGTGTTAATGTTAAGACATTATTATATCAGGTACCAGGTGGTATGTTATCAAACCTTGTATCACAGTTAAAGGAAATGAACGCAGAAGACAAGTTTGAACAGGTTCTGGAAGAAGTTCCTAGAGTTCGTAAAGACTTCGGTGAACCACCTCTTGTTACACCATCCAGTCAGATCGTTGGTACTCAGGCTGTATTAAATGTTGTTACAGGCGAGAGATACAAGATGTGTACAAAGGAAGCAAAGGCACTTGTTGCTGGTGAGTATGGTCAGTCTGTAAAGCCGGTTGATCCAGAAGTTAGAAAGAAAGTAATCGGTGATCAGGAGCCTATCACATGTCGTCCTGCTGATCTTCTTGAAAATGAGCTTGGTAAGATCGAGAAAGAAATGATCCAGTATAAGGAACAGGATGAAGATGTATTAACATATGCATTGTTCCCACAGGTTGCTGTTGATTTCTTCAAGTTAAGAGAAGCAAAGAAGACAAAGGTTGATGCAACACTTGTAAACAAAGAGGATAAGGCATATCCGGTATAAGATTATAAAGTGTTATGTCGTTTGAAAAATGACATATGCAGGTATACTATGGGAAGAGCAGACTGGTGGTATCCGGTCTGTATCTTCCCATGTTTATATCATGAATTTTGTTATCTGTCAGATATAGCAGAGGCAGGGGATTGTTTTGAGTAGAGGTCTAGAGAAATATCATGAATAAGAAGAAATATGTGAACCGGAATTATCTTACAACAACGAGAATTATAGCACTGGGCTTTCTGATTACAGTTATTGTAGGAACAATATTATTATCATTGCCGATTGCATCTGCAAACGGAACATGGACAGATCTTCTGACGGCTGCGTTTACATCGACGACATCCGTATGTGTGACAGGTCTGGTAGTCGTTGATACATTTTCCTATTGGAGTTTGTTTGGTAAAGGTGTGATATTAATTTTGATCCAGATCGGCGGACTTGGAATCGTTTCGATCATCACACTGTTTATGTTGTTATTAAGAATGAAGATAACCTTGAAAAGTACAATGCTGTTGCAGGATGCATTTAACCTGAACAGCAAGCAGGGACTTTTGAAGTTTACGATAAAAGTAATAAAAGGAACATTTCTGATCGAAGGGATCGGAGCACTTATTTACAGTTTTTATTATTGCAGAGAATACGGATTTTTAAAGGGAATCTGGTTTTCGGTATTTCATGCTGTTTCAGCATTTTGTAATGCCGGTATCGACATTATGGGTGCGGACAGTCTGATTTCATACCATTCCAATCTTTTGATGATGCTGAATACGTCGTTTCTGATCATTATGGGCGGAATCGGATTTATTGTATGGTGGGATACGGTTGAAGCGTTTCGAAGAATCCGTACAAAGAGATGCAGTATCCGGTCGGCATGGAATGGCGTTCATTTGCAGACGAAGATCGCGATTTTTATGACATTGCTGTTATTGATCGGCGGTACAATTGTTATCTATTTCCTTGAACGTTCCAATCCGGACACTCTTGGTAATTTATCCGAAAAAGACCGGATATTAAATGCTTTTTTTCAGTCGGTAACATTTCGTACGGCGGGATTTGCTGCAGTATCTCAGGTGGCACTTCGACCGGTGACAGCTTTCTTTGGAGTGCTTCTTATGATGATTGGCGGTTCTCCGGTTGGAACGGCAGGAGGAATGAAGACCGTAACCATCGCAGTTATTTTCTATACCTTTGCTGCCATGATCAGAAACCATGAGGATACAGAGGTTTTCAAGAGAAGCATTCCGGTATCCGTTGTAAAAAAAGCAGTTGCAATTGTATTCTTAAGTATGAGTACAATATTTATTATGACGATATTATTGCTGGCTACAAATGATGTGAATCTGCTGGATGCTCTGTATGAAGTGGCAAGTGCCGTCTGCACAGTTGGCTTATCCAGAAATCTGACTCCTGTTTTGAACACGGCAGGAAAGATCATTATTATAATCTGTATGTATATTGGACGAGTTGGACCGATATCTATGGTGGTAGCATTTAATACACAAAACGGAAAACATCGGCTTCTTCATTATCCGGAAGAAGATGTGATCGTTGGATAAGGAGGAAAGTATGAAAAAATCATTTGCGGTAGTAGGGCTTGGACGATTTGGAACGAATGTTGCCCTTACTTTGATGGAGTCCGGTGCGCAGGTTCTGGCAATCGACAGTAATCCTGAATGTGTGAAGCGGATTTCATCACAGGTTACATGTGCAGTGACGGTTAATGTATGTGAGACAGAGAGCCTGAAAGAAGCAGGACTTGAGAATATGGATGGTGTTGTAGTTGCAATGGGTGATAATCTGGAAGCCAGTGCAATGACGATCATAACAGCAAAAGAACTGGGCGTTCCATATATTCTTGCTAAATCGAATAACGATGAAGCAGCAAAGATCCTGTCCAAGATCGGAGCGGATAAAGTTATCTATCCGGAAAAGGATGCCGGAATTAATGTTGCAAGAAAGCTCTTATGCAGTAATTTTCTGGAATTCTTTGAGATTTCGGATAACGTCAATGTAGCAGAGATCTCGGTTCGACCGGAATGGGTCGGCAAGACATTAAAAGAACTTGATTTCAGAAGAAGTTATAATATGAATATCATTCTGGCAAAGGAAGAAGGACGTTCGATTGAACATATCACCCCGGAGCTACAGTTAAAAGAAAGCTACAGACTGTTAGTGACTATATCGAATGAAGGTTTAAAGAGGATGATGCAATGAAAAAAATAATAGTAGTCGGTGGTGGTGCGGCCGGCATGATGGCTGCGATCACAGCTGCGGAAAATGGCTGCGAGGTTGTATTATTTGAAAAGAATGATCGCCTTGGAAAGAAGTTATTCATTACAGGTAAGGGGAGATGCAACCTGACAAATGCAGGGGATGCAGACCGCTTTTTTCAGTCGGTGACAACAAACAGTAAATTCATGTACAGTCCGTTTTATACCTTTGATAATCAGATGACGATTGATTTCTTTGAGAAACTTGGACTAAAGACAAAGGTAGAACGCGGAGATCGTGTATTTCCGGTCAGCGATCATTCATCTGACGTGATCGGAGTATTAAAAACGAAATTAAACCGAAATCAGGAGATTACAGTAGAACTACAGACGGAAGTTCAGAAGCTTATTATAGAAGATCAGGTAGTAAAAGGCGTACAGATCAAGACGGCACATGGAAAGAAAGATGTGTATGGAGATGCAGTCGTCATAACAACCGGCGGGATATCGTATCCGCTTACCGGATCAACCGGAGATGGTTACCGGTTTGCAGAGAGCGCCGGTCATGCGATCAAAGTGCCTTTACCATCACTTGTTCCATTTGAATTAAAGAATGAATTTTGCAAAGAACTTATGGGACTATCATTAAAAAATGTAGAGCTTGTGATAAAATGTGGTAAGAAGTGTCTGTTTGAAGAACAGGGAGAACTTTTGTTTACACATTTTGGCATCAGCGGCCCTCTGGTAATAAAGGCATCTGCATATCTTCATAAATATCTGGATAAAGATTTAAGTATGTATATCGATCTGAAGCCTGCAATGACGGAAGAAATGCTGGATGATCGTATCCTTCGGGATTTTAGTAAATATACAAATAAAGATTTTCATAATTCGCTTGGTGATCTGCTTCCTGTCAAACTGATCGATGTAGTTATAAAGCGTTCAGAAATCGATCCATATAAGAAGGTGAATTCGATCACAAAGGAAGAACGGAAGAATTTAGTAACCGTACTCAAACATTTTACGCTTTCGTTTCAGGGGCTTCGCGGCTTTGATGAGGCAATCATTACAAAAGGCGGTGTCAATGTAAAAGAGGTTGATCCTTCAACGATGCAATCGAAGCTTGCAGATCACCTGTATTTTGCAGGGGAGGTTCTGGATGTAGATGCACTGACGGGCGGATTTAATCTGCAGATCGCATGGTCGACCGGATATCTGGCAGGACTTGCATGCTCAGAAGAAAGTTAATAAAGTAAATAGATAAAAGGAGAGAAAAAATGAATATAGCAATTGATGGACCTGCAGGAGCAGGAAAAAGTACAATAGCAAAATTGGTAGCAGGAAAACTCGGATATATTTATGTAGATACCGGAGCAATGTATCGTGCAGTTGCACTTGCATTATTGAAGGCAAAGATCGATGTAACGGATGTAGATGCAGTTGCTAATGAGATAACAGGGATTGAGATCACAATCTGTTATGAAGATCATGCACAGCAGGTATATCTGAATGGTGAGAATGTAACCGGAAGCCTCAGAAAAGAAGAAGTGGGTAACATGGCATCCAAATCATCTGCTATCCCATGTGTAAGAGAAAAACTGTTAGATCTTCAGAGAAAGCTTGCAAGAGAAAATGATGTTGTTATGGATGGTAGGGATATCGGTACAAACATTCTTCCAAATGCAGAAGTAAAGATCTATCTGACCGCTTCTTCTGCAGTTCGTGCAAAGAGAAGATACGATGAACTGATAGCAAAGGGTGAAACACCGGATATTGATAAGATCGAAGCTGATATTATTACAAGGGACAAACAGGATATGGAACGTCCAATCGCGCCGTTAAAGCAGGCAGATGATGCTGTATATCTTGACAGCTCAGATCTTGGTATCGATGAGGTTGTAGCTAAGATCATCAGCATCGCAGAAAAATAAAACCGGAGTATGGACAAAATATGGAAATTATATTAGCAAAGTCGGCCGGATTCTGTTTTGGGGTACAACGTGCCGTTGATACAGCGTATAAAGAAGCCGGGAAACAGCATGTATATACCTATGGCCCGATCATTCATAATGAAGAAGTAATCGAGGATCTGAGAAAAAAGGGAGTATTGGTGATCGAAGATCTTGCAGAGCTTGATCAGCAGGAAGATGAAACGGTTATTATCCGGTCGCATGGAGTCTCAAAAGATGTCATGGAACAGTTAGAAGCCAGACATGTCAATGTGGTAGATGCAACCTGTCCGTTTGTGAAAAAAATCCATACGATCGTACAGGATGAGAGCCAAAAAGGGAACCGCATAATCATTGTTGGAAATAAAGATCATCCGGAAGTTGAGGGTATAATTGGCTGGTGTGAGACGAAATCATATACAGTACAAAGCGTTTCAGAAGCGGAAAATTTGGTGAAAAATATAGAAAATGAGCCGGATTTTGAGCATATTAACTTCAGTTTAGTATCACAAACCACCTTTAATAAGAATAAATTTAAAGATATTGTTGATATTATTCGAAAAAAATTGTATAATGTGGTTGTTCATGAGACAATCTGTAATGCAACGGCAGTTCGGCAGACGGAAGCAAGAGATATTGCAAAGACTGTAGATGCTATGATCATTATAGGTGGTCGAAACAGTTCTAATACTCAGAAGCTATATGATATTAGTAAACAAGAATGTGAGAATACTTACTATATACAGACACTCGTTGATTTGGATTTGACTACTTTTGAATCCGTTAGTAGGGTAGGTATTACTGCGGGGGCATCTACCCCAAATTATATTATTAAGGAGGTTCATAGTAGCATGGCAGAGTTAAGTTTTGAACAGATGTTAGAAAATGATGAAAGCAAGGCGTCAATCAGACAGGGAGAGATTATCGACGGTACAATTATCGGTGTTAAGCCGGATGAGATTGTAGTTGATATTAAGTATAAGTCAGACGGTATCATTACCAGAAATGAATATACAAACACTCCAAACGTCGATTTAACAGAGTTGGTAAAAGTTGGGGATCCAATCACTGTTAAGGTTATCAAGACAAATGATGGTGAAGGACAGGTAGCTCTTTCATACAAGAGAGTTGCAGCAGAGAAAGTAAACGAGAAGTTAGAAGAAGCATTTAACAATGGTGACATTCTTACAGGTAAGGTTGTTCAGGTTGTAAATGGCGGCTTAAATGTTCTTTACGAAGAGACAAGAATCTTCATTCCAGCAAGTCTTGTATCTGACTTATATGAAAAGAACCTTGATAAGTACTTAGACCAGGATATTGAATTCCAGCTTACAGAGTTCAATCCTAAGAAGAGAAGAATCATTGGTAACAGAAAGAAACTGATTGTTGAGAGAAAAGCTGCAGCTGCAAAAGAATTATTCGAAAAGATTGAAGTTGGCATGACAGTAGAAGGTACAGTAAAGAATGTAACAGATTTCGGTGCATTCATTGACCTCGGTGGTGCTGATGGACTTCTTCATATTTCAGAGATGTCATGGGGCAGAGTAGAAAGCCCTAAGAAGATGTTCAAGGTTGGTGATACTGTTAAGGCATTTATCAAGGACATCAATGGTGACAAGATCGCATTAAGCTTAAAGTTTGATGAGACAAACCCATGGTTAAATGCAGAAGAGAAATATGCTGTTGGAACAGTTGTAACAGGTAAAGTTGCACGTATGACTGACTTTGGTGCATTCGTTGAATTAGAGCCAGGCGTTGATGCATTACTGCATGTTTCACAGATTTCATACGATCACGTTGCAAAGCCAGAAGATGTATATAAGATTGGCGATGAGATTGAAGCTAAGGTTGTTGACTTCAAGCCGGAAGAGAAGAAGATCAGCCTGAGCGTAAAGGCATTACTTCCAGTTCCGGAAGAGACAGAAGAAGTTGTTGAAGCTCCAGTAGAAGAATAATCAAAGATTGTTTTTTATAAAATGTAAAATACCCACTGATGAATATTCATCAGTG